>CACYBG010000197.1 GCA_902772605.1 uncultured Spirochaetaceae bacterium | reverse complement strand
GTTTAATTTCAATGCATTCATGTCGATTGACGTTCGAAGTCTGGACAACGTGTTTTTGGCCAATCACTGTCTGCGCTATCCCGGTGGAGTTCCAACCGCCGCACAGACCGGAAAAGATGCGATAGAAGAAATCAAAAAACATGAGACTCTGAATCCTCCGTTGGAATTTCTACAGAAGAAAATACGCAGGATGTAACGGCTTGAATCAGTCCCAGGTGATGCTTGCGTCTCCGGTAATTGGAATTTTTTCGCCCAGATATTTTGGTTTTGCTTTGAACAGAACTTCAAAAAATGCCTTGACCCTTGCCATGCATTCCCGCAGATTCCACCATCCCGTGAGTTCTTTTCTGTAACTGACGAGTTCCGGTGCTTCATAACCGATTATATCCAGCCCGAGTTTCCGACCGATGTAGACTGCACGCGCCAAGTGAAACGGCTGTGAAACTATGACTGCATTCTCCACGCAGAAAACGTCTCTTGCACGGTACATGGTTTCGTAAGTTGAAAATCCGGCATGGTCCAGGAAAATCAGGTTTTCATCGACATTGTAAATCTGCGTCATGAAATTTTTGATTTTGTTGACTTCATCATATTCAATCGTGCCATGGTCGCCCGAAACCAGATATTTCTGCGTCTTGCCTTTTTTAAATATGTTGATTGCGCCCTCAACCCTGTCACGTACGACATGGGATACCGAATTTTTATAGACTGCCGCTCCGGGAATTATTGCGACATATTTTCCCGGCATGGTTGAAATGTCCTTGTAAATGTACTGTCGTGAAAAATTAATCATGTAGATGTTGATTCCAGCAACAGCCGCCGCTAAAATCAATATGGAAATCAAGACGAACTTGAGAAACTTTTTCATGTGACCCCTGAAATGAACTTTTATAAATCGTTTGTTTTGCCTTTTTAGGAAACGCTGAATAATGTTTCGGGTGTTAACTATGATATCAGCATTTCCTTAATTATACATCCAGTCGGAGAATTTTTCTACTGCAATGGATTCGGTTCATGTTTCGCATCTGTACCTTACTGTTTTACATACGTTTTGTACCAGGACACGAATTTTTCAAGTCCCGCCTCAATGTCCGTAGTTGGCTTGAAGTCGAAATCTTTTTCAAGCTCGCTTACGTCGGCATAGGTTTGATAGACATCGCCGGCCTGCATCGGGAGAAATTCTTTTTTTCCTGGAGTGGAAATCAAACCTTCGCGAATCATGCAGGATTCAAGGACTTCAATGAAGTGCATCAGATTTTCGGGTCTGCTGTTTCCGATGTTGTAGATTTTGTGAGGTGCACCATCTTTCGACGGTTTTGGAGGATTCTGCATGATTTTTACAATGCCCGTAACGATGTCGTCAATGTAAGTAAAGTCCCGCCACAAATCGCCGTTGTTGTAAATCTGAATCGGTTCCCCTTTTACAAGTCTGTCTGCAAATTTAAAGTATGCCATGTCCGGTCGTCCCATTGGACCGTAGACGGTGAAGAACCTCAGTCCAGTTGACGGAATGCCGTAGAGTTTCGAATAGGAGTGGGAAAAAAGTTCGTTTGATTTTTTTGTGGCTGCGTAGAATGAAACCGGATTGTCAGTCCTGTCGTCCGTTGAGTACGGGATTTTTTCGTTTGAGCCATAAACCGATGAACTGGACGCGTATACCAGATGTTCGACAGGATGAGCGCGGCATGCTTCAAGGATGTTGTAGAATCCGATGATGTTGGACTTGATGTAGATGTCAGGGTGCGTGATTGAATATCGGACACCTGCCTGGGCTGCCAGATTTACGACGATATTCGGTCTGCAGGATTCAAAAATTGCATTCATTTGTTCTGCATCGGAAATGTCGGCTTTAACGAAAAGGAAGTCCTTTCCAAGTGCCTCAATCATTTTGAGCCTGGAATTTTTCAATGAAACGTCGTAATAATCGCTTATGCAGTCGATTCCGATTATCTTGATGCCGTCGATTGATTCTAAAAGCCTTTTACACAGAAAACTGCCGATGAAACCGGCGGCTCCCGTAATGAGTATCGTTTTATTGGTCAGCTTGGTACTGTTCATTTAATTTTACCTTCAAAAACCGTAGTCATCATAAGGAAGAGTCGTTTGATCGAAGCGGATTAATCAGGACTTCCATGGAATTTTCAGAACTTTTTTTATAATGAAAGAAATTATCGAACAGAATAATTATATCATAAAAAAACAGAAAAACAAGCTTAAATGACGCTGAAAACAGAATTTTATATCGTTGACGGATGGGTGGGGGCGTCGATGCGGGCGATTTGTTTTTCTTTTTGTTGATGAAACGGAACATTTATAGTATATTTAAAACACGGTTAAGCATAGGAAACTGAACTGGAATCATAATGAAAGACGGCGTATCAAAAAACACTTCCGAGAATATCAGCATAAAATCTCCAAGCGTAAAGAAAAATTTCTTGCTCAGTACTGCATATCAGGTGCTGTGCATCATTACGCCATTTGTTACGGCGCCTTATCTTGCCAGGGTTTTGGGTGCGGAAAAAATCGGAGTCAACAGTTATATCGGTTCAATAATTGCCTATTTCACGATGTTCGGTGCATTGGGAACCATCTCTTACGGTGCCAGGGAAATTGCCCGCGTACGGGATGACGTTTATGCACGGAGCAAGACTTTCTGGGAGATAGAACTTCTTTCGGTCTGTACATCCGGAATTGCAATCATCGCTTGGGCTGTGTTCGTATATCTTTCAACCCAATATAAAGTCTACTATTTTGTCCTGACGCTTAACATTTTGGGAACCATGTTCGATATCAGCTGGTTCTACAGCGGCATGGAGCAATTTAAATATACCGTAACAAAAAATACCGTCATCAAGATTATAGGAATCGTGCTGGTGTTTATTTTCGTAAAGACCAAGGAACACCTTTTCAATTTCGTTCTTATCAATTCGGCATGCGGACTTTTTGGAAACGTATCGATGTGGCTTACCCTCAAACCGTTTCTGGTGAAGGTGAATCGAAAGGATCTGCATGTATTCAAGCACTTTAAGGGGACGTTCGTTTTCTTTGTTCCGGTCATAGCCACGTCAATCTATACGGTCCTGGACAAGACCCTTATCGGCGTAATCACCCATGATAAAACTCAAAACGGTTTTTATGAACAGGCCCATAAGATAATTCAGATGGTGAAGACCTTTACTTTCGGTCCGCTGAATTCTGTGCTGGAATCAAGAAGTTCCTATCTTTTTGTGCATGAGAAGTTCGATGAAATCAAAGCCCATATAAACAAGTCGCTTGATTTTATAATGCTTGTCTGCATCGGAAGCGTTTTTGGAATTCTTGGAGTGGCAGATCATCTTGTTCCGATTTTCTTCGGCGAAGGATACGAAGCATCGATTCCGCTTTTGAAAATGTTTTCGCCCGTACTGCTGATAACGGGAATCACCGTGACATTGGGTTCCCAGTATTATACTCCTTCAGGAAAAAGATTTGAAAGTGCCATCTACATAATCATCGGAGCTGTGGTAAATCTTATCTGCAATGTTCTGCTCATTCCAAGATTCCAAAGCATGGGAGCCGTTATAGGTACGATTATCTCTGAGTTTGTAATCACCGTACTCTTCATGATTTTCTGCAAGGGATATGTTACGCTCGGACAGATTTTCAAGGTGTCTTGGAAACGAGTCATAGCAGGACTGATCATGTTCGCCTACCTGCTGATTATGGACCGTTTTGTAGAAGGCGATTTGCTTTGTCTTATAATACAGGTTGTCGGTGGAAGCCTAATTTACGGCATTTTGCTTCTGTTGATGCGTGACCAATTCCTGACCGGATATCTGATTCCAACCCTCAAAAATAAATTCTTCAGGAAAAAGAAAGCAACTGTTGAGGGCGAATAAAAGCCGATAATTGGATGATTTCTACTGTTCCCATAAAGCTGAATTGTGTTCGCATGTAAAGTCATCGGTCTAAAATAAATTCATGACCATGAAAACATCTGCACGTTCATTTTGGTTGTACCTTTCCGTATCAACAAATCCGAATTTTTTATAGAGTGATATTGCCTTTGTACTTGTTGAAAGCGAGTCCAAATACATTTTCCGATATCCGAAACGGCGTGCTGATTCAATTGCTTTTTCCAGCAGCATCTTTCCATATCCGTGTCCTTGATAGCGTTCCAAAATGTAAAGCGATTTCAATTCGCAGTCGGAATCGGTCAATTTTTTTACTGCCGAAGTTCCGACTATTTTTTCTCCGTCGAAAAGACAGAAGAATGTGTCAAATGAGTTCGGTATGTCTTTATAAAACGAATGCCTTCCATTCAAATCCAGACATCGACCGGATTCGGGAAGACATGATTTTAAAAAGTCCATCAGTTTGGATTCGTATTTTTCATCGTACTGCAAAAGTTTAAGGCGCTCGGCCATAATCAACTCATTTGAATCTGTTGAAAACGATGGTCGTATCGCCCCAAAGCACCTGCAGGTTATTGGCGTCAAGATTTACGAGTTTCCATTCATCGCTTGTCGGTTCTTCGTCATAAATCTGAAGCTGGGACAGAAGAATTTTTTTATCCTTAAGTTCCCATTTTCCGGACATCGCTTCACTTTCCTTTCGAGCGAGTATAAAATCACCGTCAGATTCAAACGTCGCAAAATAGTTTTGACTGTCCCAATCGCCTATAAGACCGAATCGGGTTGCATCTTCAATCAGATATCCGTCGAAACACCAGCCGGAAATCCCCTGTATTCCGTTGCCCTTCAAATCTTCGACATCATTCAGGACCCTGACCTTAACCCAATTTCCGCTGACACCGCCGATTGTTTCCTCCCTGCCTTTTTCCAGAACCTCAACTTCAGTTCCGATTATCATGGTTGCGAGGATTTCACTGTCGGTTGATTCCGTCTTGCGTAATCTGAGGGACTCGCTTACAAAGAGGGTGTCCTTGTTTTCTTGGACCGGTTCTGGATTTTCGGTCGCCGCAGAGTTTTCGTTTTCCGCCTGATTTTCAACTGCATCTGCTTTCGTCG
>CACYBG010000196.1 GCA_902772605.1 uncultured Spirochaetaceae bacterium | reverse complement strand
CAGAAATCACTGGTTTACTTTTCCACATCGCTCAAAAGCAATCAGCTTCTTCTGGAAAAAATCAGGAAGTCCAGAATCATGAAGCTTGATGAAGACGACATCGAATGGCTGGACGACGTTGAAATCGACAACCGGCAGGCTATGGAGATGACCGAAACATATTCAAACATCATGAGCACCATGAACGACTCATTTGCATCGGTCCTTTCAAACAACCTGAACATAGTCATGAAAACAATGACCGGCTGGAATCTGGTTCTGTTGATTCCGACAATCATTACGAGTTATTTCGGCATAAACGTTCCCCTCCCCTGGATGCATTCGGGCTGGGTCGGAGCAATCAGCGTGGCTGCAATATCGGTCGCTTTGGCAATCTGCGCTTACTTCATCATCATGAAAAGCCGCATTACATCAACAGTAAACACGGTGAAAAAAGTAACCAAATCATCCCAAAGTACATTTAAACAGAGAAGGGCCGCACAAAAGCAGAAACGTTCGTTCATACAGCTTGAAAAGAGACTCGAATCGAACAAAAAGGAAAGGCCTAAAGCCAAGTCCAAGAAAAGCATGGAGGCAAAAAAATGAAGAAGCTTGTTTCATTGGGATTTGCAGCATTGATTTCAATTTCGGTTTTCGCTGAACCTAAATTTTCTTCAATCGATATGGTTGATTTTAAGGTGCCGAATGGAAACCGCTACATTCAATATACAATCGGTGAAGGCGTGGAAAACATAACTGCAGAACGCTATCTGACTTCATATTCACTCAACAGATACGAAACGACCTACGAACTCTGGTACGGTGTCAGGACTTGGGCGGAAAACCACGGATATTATTTTGAAAACCTCGGTCAGGAAGGCTCAAACGGAACCGTTGGACGAGAACCTTCATCGGCGGGAAAATATCAGCCTGTGACGAAAATCAGCTGGTATGACGCTATGGTCTGGTGCAATGCCCTTTCCGAAAAAGAAGGACTTACCCCCTGCTACTCATTCGGTGGAATCGTCCTTCGCGACTCGGGGGATACCATTTCCTGCGACCTTGCAGAATGTGATTGGGATGCAAACGGATACAGACTTCCGACCGAAGCCGAATGGGAATATGCAGCCCGCAAAACGAAAAGAGGTTTACAGACTGCCGATTATGCAAGCGGAGAAATCGGAAACATCACTCAGGCTCAAGTTGCATGGCTCAGCGACAATTCAAAAGGAACCCATATAGTCGGTACGGCCGGAGCTGATTCACCCCTGGCAGAAGAGCCGATTCATCCAGGTTCGGGAATTGCAAACGGAGCCGGACTTTTCGACATGAGCGGAAACGTAATCGAATACTGCTGGGACTGGTTCAAGGAATACAGTGTCGTAAGAAAGGGACAGAGGGCAACAGGACCAAGAATGGGAGAAACCCGTGTAGCCAGAGGTGCAGGATGGTCTGAAGAAACGTTCTTCACATACTTGGGCGACCGCTACGCCTACGACCCGAACGAAGCATATATATACCAGGGATTCAGGATCGCAAAGGGATTATAACTAAAATCGCTACGGAGGCTCGGTCATGTCAGATGCAGCCATGGCAGATTTTAACAAACTTACGGATGATTTGCTGGCCGAGCATGAGGAAATTCGTGAACAAATGAGGAACGGAACGCTCCAAACCTATTCCACCATGGAGGAATACAGGCGTGCCATGGTGAATTAGGATTGCAAGGGGACTATAGTTCCAGAAGCTCCGACTTTTTGACTTCCCATTTTCCGTTGCTTGATTCGACCTCAAGCCAGCCATAGCGTCCCTCAAAGAGTGCACCCGGATTCATGATTACGCTGTCGCCTATTTTATCTACTGCGGCACTTTCATGGATGTGGCCTGTAACGACTGCAAGGGGCCTGTATTTTTCAATGAAGTCCCTGATTTCCTGCGAACCGACGTGGATGCCTGACTTGATTTTGTCGCACCCGGTGTCTTTCGGAGGATTGTGGACTATCAGAATCAGGTTGTTCCAGTCCCCGTCTTCTCCATCGCTTATGATTTTCAAGTCTGAAAGGAGTTCTTCTTCGGTACGTTCAAAAGGGGTTTCTCCGGTGAATTTGGTTCCACCGCCGCTTCCTGCAAAAAAGAGTCCTTCGTG
>CACYBG010000195.1 GCA_902772605.1 uncultured Spirochaetaceae bacterium | reverse complement strand
ATTTCCTTTCAAGCTATACGAAATTCGAAAACAAGGCCAAGAACATGAACTGACGGATCCATGACCCAAAAAAAGCCGATTCTCATAAGCGGAACCGGCTTGAACGATGATATCAATGCATTTTCACTGCGGAATTCATACATTTAAGGATGCACAGAACAATCCGAAATCAGATCATTCAGTGCCAGCCGTAAATCACAGTTTGCTGAAGAAGAATGAACAGAAGGTCTTTATCCTGTTCATGAATGAAGTTTCCACCCTGTCGTGCAGGAAGAATACGTCCGGAGCGTTTACCCCTCCGATTCCGTAAAGTATCCACTTGTCTCCGTCCCTGACGACCGCAATCACGGACTTCATCTTACCGGGCTTTACGATCGTGAAACCGCTGTACTTCAGCGTATTGTCGTTCGTAGATACGTAATAGTACCACTCAGAGGACTTCTGGCTGGTGATTGTCGTATTGATGAGTCCGAACGGCTCCATGACAAGGTCTGCCTTTACGGTCTGCACGCCTCCGGAATATGTCGAAGACTTGATTTCCGCACTTGTATACAGGTCGAAGTATTTCTGCCATTTTTCAGACCAGTACGGAATGCCCGCATATGACGAAACGTTCATTATGAGGCCGGATATTTTTTCGGGAAGCTTTTCGTTACCGGCATAAGGAATCACCTGGACGACCTCGGCAAGATATGCAGGCTTTATGGATTTTATAAGTTCCTGCGCCTCGGAAATCTTTGCATGGCCTCCGGTGATGCAGAAATCCTTCACGGACTTGAGGTTACGTATCAAAACCTGTCCCTTTTCAAGCTTGGTCTTTTCAGCTGCACTGAGCTTTGAGTTGAATGAAGCAGGAAGGGCAAAAACGGATCCGCAGGCAAGGGCTGCTGACAGAATCATCGAACACAACTTGAATTTCTTCATTTTCGTAAGAATCCTCCATAATATGCGCTAATATACGCTTAAATCGATGTCATTCCATGAATATTACACGGTTCATGGATGTATGTCCATAGGTTAAGGAACGAATGCTGTCCGTATATCCGGTATACGAATTCAGTGTCTACCATGGCACCCGTACCTCATCAAAGTACTTTTCATTTGTGTAAACCACGAAGCTGTGCTATAATTACAAAAAACTTTAAAGAAGGTTGTTTCATGTCCATTTCATCCAAAATAAAGGAATCCATGACCAGTAAGAGTGCAGGCGTCATAAGGAAGATGTTCGAGGAAGGGCTTAAGCTCAAGTCAATCCACGGGCAGGATAACGTCTTTGATTTCAGCATAGGAAATCCGGATCTTGATCCGCCGAAGGAAGTACTGGATGCCATAGAGGAACTGGGAAAATGCAGGGATAAGAATTTCCATGGATACATGCCTAATGCCGGCTATCCGTTTGCAAGGGAGGCCATGGCAGAAAAGACGTCCGCAGAGCAGGGTGTCGAAGTCCATGGAGACTGCGTAGTAATGTCAGTCGGAGCAGCAGGTGCCCTGAACGCCCTTATGAAGGCCATCCTGAATCCGGGGGATGAAGTCGTGGTTCCGTCGCCTTTCTTTACGGAATACACCCACTATGTCAACAATTACGGCGGAAAACTCGTTGAGGTCGCAACAAAGGATGATTTTTCGCTTGACGTAGATGCCATATCCGAAGCCCTCAAGGAAAACACTGCGGCCGTGCTCATAAACAGTCCGAACAATCCTACCGGAAAGGTATATTCCGATGATGACATCAGGGCCCTTTCCAGGGTACTGGAGGCTCACGGAAAAAAGACCGGAAGATATCCGTTCCTCATCTGCGACGAACCGTACAGGGCCATAGTATACGACGGTAAAAAGGTTGCCGCGACTTTCCCGGAATACGTCAATTCCGTGGTCGTAACGTCCTTTGCAAAGAATTTCAGCCTTCCTGGAGAGCGAATCGGATACATCTGCGTAAACCCTGCATGTCCTGAAAAGGACGACCTGGTTTCAGCATGCATATTTACGACGAGGGTTCTTGGCTATGTAAATGCACCGGCACTGATGCAGCGCGTAGTCGCCAAAACCTGGAATGCAGAGGCCGACATGGGGCTTTACGAAAAGAGACGCAACGAACTCGTTTCCATACTTGACGAAGCCGGCATAAAGCACGCAGATCCTGAAGGGGCCTTCTACCTGTGGTGCAAGGTTCCGGACGGCTTTGACGGCGACGACATGGATTTCTGCGAATACCTGAAGAAATACCTGATACTCGGAGCTCCGGGAAGCGGATTCGGAGGAAAGGGATGGTTCAGGCTTGCCTACTGTGCAAGTGAACGGAGCATAATCAATTCCAGGGCGGCATTCGTCAAGGCAATGAAGGAATGTCCATTGAAGGGCTGAAAAAAATCCCTTTAAGCCAAGCCTGCGCCGCAGGTTTTTCACCAACAGACGTTCCACAGTGCATGGGACGCATGAAAGTCGATTGAATCTCTAAAAGGCATTGAAAATCAGTTTTTGGAGATGCCCATGACTCATCATTCATTATGGAGGATAAAATGAAGATTTTGATGGTATCAGCAGAGGTCGTTCCCTTTGCAAAGACAGGCGGACTTGCCGACATGGTCAGTGCACTTTCCATACAGCTCACGAAAATGGGTCACGACGTAAGGATAGTCATGCCTCGCTACTACAAGATTGACAGGAGAAAGCTTGAACTGTTACCGGGTCCAATGGCCATTGCTGCAGGACAGATTGAAACCTGGTCGGCAGTATACAAGACGAACATGCCGGGCTGTGAAAATCTACCAGTGTACTTCATAGACCACGAGGAGTGCTTCGGACGCGACGGAGTTTACGGAACCAAAACCGAAACGGATTTCCACGACAACCCATACAGGTTCGCAGTACTCTGTCACGGAGCATTCCAGCTCTGCCGCAAGCTCGGATGGTATCCCGACATCGTCCATGCACACGACTGGTCTACATGCCTTGCACCCGTACTCGTAAAGAACGTATGCCGATACTGCGGATTCGAAAAGACTGCATCGGTCCTCACGATACACAACCAGGGATATCAGGGACAGTACGCAAAGGAACAGTTCCCGGCACTTGGAATAGACTGGGGCATGTACTACGGAGCAGGATTCGAACACATGGGCGGCATAAACTTCCTTCAGGCTGGAGTTTCATGTGCAGACATGATTACGACGGTTTCCCCGACCTATGCACGCGAAATCCAGACGCTTGAAGGCGGATTCGGCATGGACGGACTCCTCAGGCTCCGTTCCGACGTCATCAAGGGCATACTGAACGGTGCGGACGTAGAGCAGTGGAACCCGAAAATCGACACCCGGCTGCCATACAATTATTCTGCGGACGACCTGAGCGGAAAGGCGAAATGCAAGGCCGAGCTTCAGAAGCGCATGGGTCTTGAGCAGGATCCGAACGTTCCGCTCATCGGAATAGTGACCAGGCTCGTTGACCAGAAGGGAATTGCAGAAGTATTTGCGCCTACCTACGGTTCAATCTACCAGATATGCACCGACATGAGGGTTCAGTTTGCAATACTTGGAAGCGGAGAACGCTGGTGTGAAAACGAAATCAACGAACTTCAGGGAAAGCTCCCGAACATGAGGGCCTACATAGGCTACGACGAAAACCTGAGCCACCTCATAGAAGCCGGAAGCGATTTCTTCCTGATGCCTTCACGATACGAACCGTGCGGATTGAACCAGATATACTCGATGCTATACGGAACCCTTCCGATAGTAAGGAGGACAGGAGGTCTTGCCGATACGGTCGAAAACTACGACGAAAAGACAGGCGACGGTACAGGATTCCTGTTCGACCAGCTTACGCCTCGTGCAGTTTACGACACAGTCGGATGGGCGGTATGGGCATACTACAACAGGAAGGACGACATAAGGAAGATGCAGATGAAGGGCATGGGAAAAACCTTTGGATGGGACAAGGCCGCAGAAGGATACCTTGACGTATACAGGGAAGCCCTTGCAAGAGGCTGCGGAATACGCTGACCCCGAAAAAGACGGCCGATGCTTCCATGTGTCGGCCGCAAATCCATCCAGAACAAACGGGACCAAGAAAACGCCCCAAAGCAAATGAAGCCGCCCAAAAGGACCTGAGCGATTGATGCATAATCGAAAGAACGCATCTGCGGCAGGTAATTGGACGGCTCCATTTATAAATGACATGACGACTGAGTCAGTCCGGAAAAAAGATCCTTTTCATCCGTCATCATGCACACTGAAGTTTTTTCGGGAAAAACAGTCCGTCAGAATTCAATCCATTTTCCGTCGACGCCAAGGTACCACTGGGAGATTGCCATCTGAGAAAGCGGATTGTACCAGGAGATTCCTCCGTCATCGTTAAGGAAAGCAATCCTGTCTGCTGTACAGGCAATTTTCCTGGGAAGGGATGATGTCCTTCTGTAAACCTTTACCAGACCGGTCTCGATGTCGTATGCATACACCTGATTCTTTCCAAGGTTGGTATAGAGCGTGTTTCCCACAACCTTTACGAATGCATCCTGATCTTCCTGATTGTAACTGAGAATGACCCTGGACTTCCTCTGCGAAGGGAAATACTGGAACACCTGTGAGATTACCGTTCCGGATATATCCTTCATGACAAGTCCGTAGACGTTCTTTTCTTCCGACGAATCTCCGGTAACGGCATATGAAATGCTTCCGTCAACCTTTATGGAAGCCGTTTCTCCGGAATTAAGGGACTTCATGACAACCGGAGAATCCATTCCGCTTGCAGAAGCCTTAGAAACGTAAAGCATGCTGTCCGTTATCAGTGCGGCATCCTGAACTGCATTTCCGGAATAGACCTGAAGGCGCTTTCCCGTGTCCAGGTTGTAGCGTTCAACCTTTGAATTTGAAAGGGTGTACACAAGGTTCCTTCCGAACACGCGGGCCGTCTGAACGCTTGCAGAAGGGGTCATAACGTTCACCGGAGAAGCAATCGATTCGCCGGAAATGGAAACCTTCTGGAATGCATTCCTTGATTTCTGGGACCAGAGTATTGCGGTGGAAGCATCGATGACTATGAGGTTGGTCTGTCCGGCATTCTTTGCAACAAGCCTTATATCCTTTTCGCCGCTTTCATCGAAAGTCGTCACGTAAAGTCCAGAAGATGTCAGCATGTAAACCTTTTCATCGAAGGACTGTACGTCGAGTATCCTGTCGTACATCTGAGAGGTGACCTGCCGTACAGAATATCCGCTTTCAGCCTTTCTGGCCTCATATACGGTTCCGTCGTTCATTCCGAACATGACTGAAAGCTCGTTCATAAGGGATGCCGAACACAGCTTCTTCACCGGAATCTCCGGGAAAGATGCCACCGGCTGAACGGCAACCGTAGCGGTCGGATCTTCCACCTTTGCAAGCAGATCCTTCTCCAGGACCTTGCCCAGCGAAACGGATGAATCGGAAGACGTAAAGTAAATGGCGCTCCTGTCGGCAGAATCGACTATGAGCGGAGCCTTGAGAGACGCGTTGAAGAGCACTTTTCCCGACATTGCATCAACGATGTACAGCCTGTCCTGCTTGATGCCCGCAAGGAAACGTCCCTTTGACTTTTCGCCGACACCGAACGACCTGACCTGGGTAAGCTGCTTCTCGGTAAAGAACTTTGTGCTCATTGCCTGCATCTTCAGTAGGTTGTAGTATATCAGCTGTCCGTCGGACGGAGTATAGAATATCGCGTTCTTTTCCGACTCGGCTACATATGTATATCCGATTCTGGAAAGGAGGTCGACCTTCTTGTACAGTTTTCCCGTGTCTGCGTTGAGGATGTAGTTTCCCTGGACCTCGTTCGTACTGATGAAAAGATAGGTGCCCTTAGGCGAGTAGGTTACGGAAATGACGGGTTCCTTGAACTGCTTGGTATATTTCCTTGCAGACGTAGCCCAGTCCATCACTTCAACCCTGTGTATGCTTGCACCGTCAGTAGCCGCAACGGCAACATCCTTTCCGTTCGGTGAGGAGGCAACGCCAGTTATCCTGAGGTCCGTTACCTGAAAGTGATCGCCTACGCCGTCCTGAGACCATTGGGTAAGGAATCCGTCCTCGCCGGCACTGTAAAACGAATCCGTTCCGGCCTTCGGATGAATGACGACGACAGCACCCCTGTGAGGCTCGGTGGAAACCTGTGCATGCTGTGCAAATGAAAACGAAACTGAAAGGATGGATAAAGACAATGCCAAGAGTTTTTTCATACGATTAGTTTTCATATCCTTAAATGCCCCTTACAGGAACCTCAATCTGAACGTAAAGCCGGACGTCCCAGAAAAGGAAACTGGTCGCGGCACCGAACGGATCTTCACTGGCTCCAACGTGTTTTCTTGGTTTATTAGGAAATCTTCAAGGAAAATGACAAGAAGAGTTTCCTATAAAATAATATCAAAAAAAACTGAACGTTACAAGGGAACCGCTAAGAACCCGCAAAACCGTACTCCGCTACGGATGATTTTCAACGCTTTCCGATGAAATATCCTATGTCGCCGACCACCGCAAGTACGACCAGACCGATTACGGCAAAAAGTCCGACCAGCTGTATGTAATAAAGGAGCTTCGGATTCATCTTCCTGCGGGCAATGAATTCGATGAATGCGAAAAGTATGAGTCCTCCGTCAAGCACCGGGATTGGAAGCAGGTTGGTAAGGAAAAGCGATATGCTTATCAATGCAAGCAGTTCCAGCGCATTTACGATACCGGTCTTGAATCCCTCCGAAAAACCTTCCTTGACTGAACTGCCGAGCATTGCAGTGACGCGGACGGGACCGGAAACGGCATTCCTTATGTCGACCCCCTGAAAAAGGCGTACGATTCCCTTTACTGTGACGGAGAGTGTCTTGAACGTCTGGACGAAACCTTCTCCGATTGCGGGAAAAAACGGAAACGGACCGTATGTCTTCGTAACCCTCGAATCTTCCATGGAAACGATGCCCATCCTTCTGGCTCCGGACTCCTTGTCCAGTTCGGTCTTTACAGGTATGGAGAGAATTTCACCCGAACGCTCGACTTCAACCGTCATCGTCTCGGAACCCTCAATCGCTACATAGGAGAGTATTTCAGAGAAATCCTCCATGGGTTTTCCGTCTATCGAAAGTATCCTGTCTCCGCTTTTCATTCCGGCTTCAGCGGCAGGGGAACTCAAGTCGCTGTATTCCGGAACGTCTCCCGTAAGCATAACGGTAGTCCCTGCAGTCGTATAGCTGTATCCGCACATGGCAACAACCGAAAAGGCGATGAATGCAAAAATCATGTTGAACATGGGACCTGCAAAAGCGATGAAAAGCCTTTTCAGGGGATGTACGCCATAGAAGGAATCCGGGGAACCCTCAATGCACGGGCTTTTTTCATCAAGCGCCTTCCGGTATTCGTTTTCGCCCTTCATGGAGCAGTATCCGCCGATCGGAATCAGTGAAAGCCTGTAGTCGGTTGCTCCCTTTCTGAAATGGAGAAGTACGGGTCCCATGCCGATTGAAAACGCCTCGACCGTGACTCCCATCGCCCTGGCAATGACGAAATGCCCCAATTCATGAAAGAAAATCAGGAAGCTGAGCCCCAGTATGCCGATAACGACAGTCATGCATTTCCTCCGAAGGAATCCAGGATTCCGGATGCAAGTTTCCTTGATTCGGAATCGATTCTGTAAACGGAGGCTATGTCGCAAGGCTCTTCCGTCCAGTCGGCCTGAAGCACCCGTTCAACCAGGCTGGGAATCTGAGTGAATTTGAGCCTGGAATCGAAAAATCCCTGTACGGCAACTTCATTTGCGGCGTTGAAGGCTATCGTATATCCACCGTTTTTTTCTGCGCATCCGTATGCAAGTGAAAGCATGGGGAAGTCGTCCATCCTAGGGGGAAAGAAAGTCATCTCGCGTCCGGCCAGGTCGAAAAGCGGCAGGGGGGATTCACGGACTTCAGGCCATGTAAGGGCTCCGAAAATAGGGTGGCGCATGTCCGGATCGCTTATCTGTGCGTAAATCATGCCGTCCCTGGTCTGCACCATGCTGTGTACGAGACTCTGCGGATGAACCAGGACCCTTACTTTTTCGGTAGGCACGTCGAAAAGGCGGCATGCTTCAATGACTTCAAGCCCCTTGTTTGCCAGGCTTGCAGAATCAACCGTAATCTTAGGTCCCATCTTCCACGTGGGGTGGTTCAAGGCCATCTCAACGGTAACCGATTCAAGCTTCTCCCTGGAATAATCCCTGAAAGGACCTCCGCTGGCAGTTATGATTACGTTCCCGACGTTCTCTTTTCCTATCTGATTTATGAGGCAGAAAACCGCACTGTGCTCGCTGTCCACGGGGATTATGGATGCACCTGTCCTTCCGGCGATTCCGCTTATTACGGGCCATGCCATCACGACGCTTTCCTTGTTTGCAAGTGCAAGATTGATTCCGGCTTCAAGGACTGCAACGGAAGATTCAAGTCCGACCGCACCGGCAACCCCGTTTACGGCAATGTCACATCCAGATTCATGTACGAGCCTTTCAAGACCTTCGTTTCCATCCCTGGAAAAACACGTTCCGGGACATCCGAACTCGGCGCACAGTTCCTCCAGTTTCCCTTCATCCTTTCCGACAGAAAGACCTGCAACGGAAAATTCATCCGGCATGCGCCTGATTACGTCAAGCGTCTGAGAACCGATTGAACCTGTACATCCTAAAACGAGAACCTTTTTCATCAGCTGAATTTTATTCCGAGTATGAGGGAGCAGCAGAAATAGAATACCGGTGCGGCAAGCAGTATCGAATCGATGGAATCAAGCACTCCGCCTCGTCCGATTACAATCTTTCCGCTGTCCTTGACTCCTGCGGATCTCTTGAATATGGACTCGATGAGGTCTCCCATTATCCCCACTGCAGCGATAAGCACTCCGGTCAAAACCATCTTGGCGACGGAACATGAGGCACAGTCAAGGTGATTTCTGAATATGAAGTATCCGACAAGACCTCCTGCAACGGACCCGACGAACCCACCTATGAACCCCGCGATGCTCTTGTTCGGGCTTGCCTTGATAACTCCGCGGTTGTTTTTTCCGAGAAGCACGCCGAAAAACCATGCAAGGCTGTCGCACATGAATACCATCAGCAGGAAAATCAGTATGAGCGGACCTGCAACGTCATACTCGCCGGCACTTGCAACCGTAAGGCGCGAAATGAAAGTCGGGAAAAATCCGCAGTAGAGAAGTATGAATACGGAGGATGAAACCCTTGAGTTGGAATCCTTGAAATCCTTGGCGGAAAAAATCTCAAGGAAAATCAGGATCATCACCAGGGTGATGAACAGGTACGTTACGGCCTCGTTTCCGAACGGCATGACAATGTCGAACATGCTCGGAAGGACCTTGCAGATACCTGCGAAAAGCGGTATCAATCCGGTGCAGGCAATCACAAGGGGCTTTGGAAGCAGGGGCGTGTGCACCCTGAAAATCGAGTAAAGCTCCATGGCACCCAGTACTGAAACAACGGTTATGACCAGGTGCATGGCAAGATGGTTATAGGCCGGCAGCAGGGCCAAAAAAAGGCTAAGCGGTATGCCTATGAAAAATATCAATAATCGGGAAAGAACCTTGTTCATGCCGGTGCAGCTCCAAATCTTCTATTTCTAGTCTGAAATTCCCCAATATCCTTCAAGAATTCTTCTTTACCGTAATCCGGCCACAGCGTCTTCGAAAAGATAAGCTCGGCATAGGCACTTTTCCAAAGCAGGAAATTGCTAAGCCTCTGCTCACCGCCGGTCCTGATCATCAGATCGACATCGGGCAGTTCAGGAACGTCAAAAGCGTCGGAAAGACTTTGTTCCGTAACCTCGTCCATGGAAAAACCTTCAGAAGCAAGCTTCCTGATTCCGCGGATGATTTCATCTCTCCCGCCATAGTTAATCGCCAAACACACGGTCGTCCCGGAAAAGGATTCGGTATCTTTCTGTGCTTCCATGATATCATGCTGAACGTCGATTGGCAATCCCGACATGTCACCCAGAAGCCTGACCCTAATCTGGTTCTCCCTGTAGAAGTCAAGTTCCTGCCTGAGGTGCGAATGAATCAACCCCATGAGGAAGCCGACTTCCTGCCGGGTCCTTTTCCAGTTCTCCGTGGAGAAGACATACAGGGTCAAATATTTAATTCCCAAATCAGAAGCCGCCTTGGCAATATCCTTGGCACGCTTTAATCCTTCACTGTGTCCGCCGGTACGTGGAAGTCTCTTCTGTACGGCCCAACGTCCGTTTCCATCCATTATTACGCCGACATGCGAGGGCAGCTTGTTCAAGTCGATATTCCGGGCAGCTTCAATCATCAGTCCATTATTTCCTTTTCTTTTGCTTCGTAGACCTTGTTGATTTCATCGATGTACTTGTCGGTAAGCTTCTGGAGCTTATCGGTTTCCTGCTTCAACTGGTCTTCCGTAATCTCTCCGGCCTTCTGCTGTTTCTTGAGGTCGTCGTTTCCATCCCTGCGGATGTTGCGGATTGTGGTGCGGTAGTTTTCCGCTGTTGATTTTGCCTGCTTTACCAGTTCCTTGCGGCGGTCGGCAGTCAGTGGAGGAATGGAGATGCGGATCACCTTTCCGTCGTTGCTTGGATTCAGTCCCAGCTCGGCTTTCTGAATGGCCTTTTCGATGGCTGAAATAAGGGACTTGTCGAAAGGAGTGACGACGACCATGCGTGCCTCAGGAACGGAAATGGTTCCGACCTGGTTCAAAGGTGTGGGCGTTCCATAATAATCGACCCTGACCTTATCGAAAATGGATGCACTTGCACGTCCCGTACGGATCGTGTTGTACTCTTCCTTCAGTGCGTTGACGGTCTTTTCCATGCGACTCTCATTGTCACCTGCCATATTCAATTCCTCCTAAAAAAATTACGGATTCCTAAGGAACACTGAATGCGTATACGGAATGCTTTCGGATCATTCAGCGTTTCCCTAAAAAACCGTTTCAAGTGATTTTCTCGGGATGCCGTGGCATTTAGAATCTACCTGCGGCAAATCTTACCCGATGCCCGTCCAAGGGGTGCGGCGGGGTAAAGGCCGAGCGCAATCATCCCGATGAAGGACAACTGCGCATGAATCGGTTCAGCCGCCATGAACATCACTCGGGCGGAACCGACATTATCAGGACGACAGACCCAAGGGTCGGTCATCCCGGCAGCATTTATTTTCCGAGAACGAAAAGCTGGATGTCACCGAATTCAAGCTTAGCTCCGACATCCTTGGCGATTTCGTCAAGCTTTGCAGCAACCGTCATCTTGTCGTCCTTTACGAACATCTGGTCTACGAAACAGACGTCTGCAAGGTGCTTCTTGATTTTTCCGGCAAGGATTCCCTGCTTAACGTTGTCAGGCTTTGATGCGACCTTTTCGTCGTTGTTCATCTGTGTCAGGAAGATTTCCTTCTGCTCGTCGATGTATGACTGAGGAACGTCAGACTGCTTGATGTATGACGGAGTATATGCAACGAGGTGCATGCAGCAGTCGCGGGCGAATTCCTTGACCCTGTCATCCTCTGAACCGTTGACCACTACGATTGCAGCGGTCTTGTAGTCAGAGTGTACGTATGAACCGACTGATGCTCCGGCCGGAACGTCAACTACTGCAACCCTGCTAACGGACATGTTTTCATGGGTCTTTGCAGCGAAATCCATAAGGACGTCGGTAAGTTCCTGCTCGACCTTCGTATATCCCTTTTCAAAGATGACGTCAAGAATCTTTTCGCCTGCCGCAAGGAAGCTCTCGTTCTTTGAAACGAAGTCCGTTTCGCAGACGAGTCCGACGGCTGCAATCTTTGTTCCGTTCTGCCTGATGAAGATGTGACCTTCGCTGGTCGCCCTTTCAGAACGCTTTGCAACTGCAGCAAGACCCTTTTCCTTCAGAAGCTTAGCTGCTTCATCGAAATTTCCGTCTGTCTCCATCAGAGCCTTTTTGCAGTCCAACATACCTGCACCGGTTGCCTCGCGCAGTTCCTTTACCTGAGAAGCTGAAATAGCCATTTTTTACTCCAAAAATTCTAAAAGTTGATTGGCGGGGCAGGCACTTGGCCAAAAAAAAATTGAACCCCGCCCAGAAAACGGATGGAAGCCGCAGCCTGAACGCATGTAATCCACGGCCCAGGCTTTGCGATTTCAGTGCCGTCCCCAAAAAACAGAAGCTTTCAGGGGGTTCCGTTATTTCTTTGAGTAGACCTTATCCTCGTCGATAAAATCCTGTTCGTCCTTCTTGTCCGCCTCAGCATCCTCTTCCTTCACTTCGGTAGGAGTGTAGTTTGAGTAGTCGACGATTTCCTCGTCTTCGCTCTTTGTTGATGCATCGGTAGTAACGTCATCCTCGTCACCGAGAGTCTCAATAATCTTGAGTCCCTGCTCGTTGTCTGCTTCGATAACTGCATTGGCAATGATTGAAGTGAAAAGGCTGATTGCGCGGATTGCGTCGTCGTTTCCAGGAATAGGGAAGTCGATTCCTTCAGGATTGCAGTTCGTATCGACGATTGCAACGATAGGAATGCCCATGCGGCGAGCTTCCTTAACTGCAATCTGTTCCTTGTGAGTGTCGATTACGAAGATTGCACCAGGAAGATCCTTCATTTCCTTGATTCCGCCGTAGTTCTTCTGAAGCTTTTCCTTTTCCTTCAAAAGTCCTGCAACTTCCTTCTTTGTGAGGTTAGAGAAGGTTCCGTCGACCTCCATTTTTTCGATTTTCTTAAGACGGAGAAGAGATTTCTTGATTGTAGCGAAATTTGTAAGGGTACCGCCAAGCCAGCGGTTGTTTACATAGTACATTCCGCAGCGCTCAGCTTCCTTCTGAACTGCCTGCTGAGCCTGTTTCTTCGTTCCAACGAAGAGAACCGATTTGCCGGATGAAGCTACCTTGCGGATTTCCTCGTAGCTTTCCTTGATTGCCGTGATTGTCTTCTGCAAATCGATGATGTGAATACCGTTGCGCTCTGCGAAGATGTACTTCTTCATGCGCGGGTCCCAACGCTTTACCTGATGTCCGAAATGTACGCCGGACTCAAGCAGACTCTTCATGGTTACTACTGCCATGATAACTCCTTCACAGGAAGCAGTGTCTTACACCGTCTTCCACCTGACCTTTTTCTCGTAACACAAACTGCTTTTGCAATTTATGCCCGGAAGATTCATACTGCATGCTCAGCAAACTGCCTGCATTGCAATAGGGCAGAAACATTCACTTAATCAATAAGAGAATATCCCTGTTCTTTTAACATATCATAAAGTTCAAAAATGGGCAAGCCCATAACAGAACTTTCTGTTCCTTCTATTTTCTTAATGAAGCAAGACATAAGCCCCTGAATCCGATACGCACCAGCAGCTCCATGCCATTCTCCAGTCTGAACATACCAGTCTATTTCTTCATCAGACATAGGGGCAATGGTAACACGGTTGCAACTGGTTCGTGCAGACATATCGTGTAGCCGTCCGTTGTAAAGAGCAAGTCCAGTTACCACTTCGTGAGTAGTGCCAGAAAGTTCTTTAATCATTTCGGTAGCTTCATCTTGATCTTTTGGTTTGCCTAATAGTTTTCCGTCTGAAGTTATAATCATAGTGTCTGCACCTAACATCCAGGGTATTTCCTGATTAGCAAGAACTTGCATAACAGACTTAACTTTTTTTGCAGCAATGAGTTCGGGAACTTCGTGAGGATCTGTACTAGAAACAAGCGTTTCATCACAGTCAGCGGGGTGTACAATAAAGGGAATGTTAAGTGATTGTAAAATTTCCTGACGACGCGGCGATGAAGAAGCCAATACAATGGGTTCCATAAGACAAAAAACTCCTTTCTTGACAATCTCCGCATTACGCTATATTCTTCCCCTGCATGAGAGATTAGCTCAACTGGATAGAGCGTTGGCCTCCGGAGCCGAAGGTTGTGGGTTCGAGTCCCGTATCTCTCAGACAGAGAAGGCTGCAGTCACTAGCGCAATGACGGCAGCCTTTTTTTTGCTGTGTTTAGCGAGCGTTCAGTTTTTTAAGCAGATCAAGTGCCTTTGTACGAACGGGTGTTACATAGTGATAGTCTGATGCAATAGCAGAAATAGACTGAAGCATAGATTCGGTGTCTTCAATCTGACCTGCAAGTTTTTCATAAGCATTAAGAACTTCGAAAGCAAGAGAACT
>CACYBG010000194.1 GCA_902772605.1 uncultured Spirochaetaceae bacterium | reverse complement strand
CACTGTTTCAAGCTAGGGGAGAGGTATGAACCTTCTGCACGAATAAATCTTACATGACTTTTAATTGACATGGCATGAAACAGATTCTTTCATAAATCTCTAGGGAACCGCCGATTAATACACGAAGCATTACTCCGCTTTCGGATTATTCAGTGTTTCCTTAGAATTTGTAAGATTATAAAGGGACAAAATTCTTTTCCTCAAATTTCCTAAATCCGATATTTTAAAGAGTTTGTTCGCCAAACTTTTCTTTTTATCATTTTACCTTCCATGAATTTATTCGTGCGGAGGGTTTAATACTCAACCCCTCATCTGGAAACTGCGTTGCTAATAGGAGCAAAACAAAGGGTATTAAATCCGACTGCCATACCATTTGAGAACATGAACAGCGTGAGCTGTTAACCCCGTTGTTCTGCAGCGGGGTTGGTGATTTGCAAAAGGATTTCAATATCCGTCACACTGCAATGAAGTTTATACACCTTTCAATGAGGACACATATCTACACAAATCATTACACAGAAGATTGAGGGTTGCAAAAAATAAATAAGGCTCCGAAATAAAAAAAACGGACAGTTTATCATCCCATGAATAAGAAACAATTAAGATAGGAATAAAATCCTGGATGAAAAATTCAATACTGAAAAAAGTTTGGTAAACAAACTTTTCATTCTTGCAAAAGTAGTTGGTGAGTGGAATATCCAAGTGAATTACATATCCTTTGTTCCGTCCCTAGTGGCACCGCAGTTTCAAGTCGAGGAGTATGGAATCTTCCGTAAGAATCATAAAAGATTTACAAAGCAAAAGAATATCTCATATCAAGGGAAACACTGAATAATCCGAAAGCGGGTAGCAACCCCGTATGCTCATTCAGTGTTAACCATAAAACCTGCAGTTTCGCAGTAATACCTTACAGTATAAATAATTACGAGAAACTGCTGGAAACTGACGATTAATGCTTCGTGTATTAATCAGTGGTTCCCAGGGTATCTGAAATTAAAGAATTAAATGAAAACAGTAAAAAACGACTTGAGAAATTTATTGTTATGCAGTAAAGTTTGTTAAACAAACTATAGGAAAGAGATTATATATTTTATCTTAAACTATATTTAAATAATCTTAATAAAACCCATATAAAAATTAAATTCCTCTTCTTTAGTAACAGTTTCTTTCAACTTATATACTTTTCCACAGGCTCTATTGCTAATTGTTTAAATATTGAATTCTAATTGAATTTAATAGAAGAAAAATGATGTTCTGTTACCATTTTCAGACATTCTGTTACCGAATTTTCTTATTTCCATGTATTATAAGGATTTACGGGTTTCCCGATTCCATATGATCTGTTACTTTCCAAGAGGTTTTTCAACCGCCGTCTGTGCATTTCTGGAGACGATCTGTTACCGAATTCCTGTCCATTTGTGGAAAGATTGTTTTCTTCTATTATATATGACAAACTGTTACTAGTTTTACATATATAAACTGTTACCATTTTATTTGCTTCCGAGCACTATAAGTCATGTTGGCAGGGAGAAGTCTTTTCATGCATCCCCGAGCCAGGACAAACTGTTACTTTTTTCAAGCAGTTCCCATGTTGTTGCAGGTATGAAGCTTATGTTTCCCTTTGTCATGCTGTTCAGTGAGGTTCCGTTCAGTCTGCTTTCAGTCCATTGGCAGTCTGCCAGCTGTTCTATTGAATCTATGTATTTCCTTATGGATTTTACGTCCGGATTTATTATGTATATCTGCTTTTCCCATTCTCCGTTTTCATTCCTTTTTCCGGCCAGGTCGAGTATTATGTCGTTGAAGTGTGCATCCGTGTGGTTGAATGAGTATCCGACTACGACTATGTTCCGGCTTTCCCGCAGGAGAGAGAATGCATGGTGCCATGTGTCTATGAGGTCGTTTGCGATTATGGGCTTGATTTCAAAAGGCGGCATCATCGACGGGATTACGCATGAATCCTGATGGGGACCTTTTCCCCGATGGACTTCTATGAGGGGAAGGATTTCGTTCCTCAGTATGCTTGCGGCATCGGTCTTTTTCGTTTCTGCAAGCGTCCTTATTCCCTCGAATGACGGTATGCGCTTTTCGTTCCTGGTGCGGCAGTCTATGTAATCCAGCACCGAGCCGTGGAAATGTATGACTTCGGGGCTTTCCGGGCATGTAGCCGCCAGAGTCGTGTAGTTCAGCGTTATGACGGGGCATCCCCTGACGAGTGAATATATCGTCCGTGTTTTTCCTTCGTCTTCATGATGCCGGGTCTCCCTGTTTACGAAGAATGCCCACATGGTCCAAAGCAGGTATTCGTATCGCCTTATGTCCGCCTGGTTTCCGTTGTAGAAGCCCAAAAAGTATTCCAGGAGGATTTCGTCCAGGTTTACCGTGCATTTGAAAAGTACGTGCAGCACCTTGTTTTCGGGGTCGTCCAGATATCTGTGAAGGAGCATCCTTATCGACTGGCGGCAGAATTTTGAGACCGTAGTTTCGGGACAAACTGTTACCTTTTTTTTCAGCCCGGCCTTTTCAGAAAGCTCCAGTGCATCTGCGTGGTTCTGCATCGGTTCTGCATCCCTTGTTTTCCTGGGGATTGGAAGAAGCGTGTCCGTCATGCACTTTATGAATGCAAGCTGCGATTTCTGTTCTTCACTCAGGTTCTCTGGACGGATTTCGCCGATTTTATCCCTCAGGCGGTTGGCCTTCATCCTGTCGTTCCTGTGTATGAAGGAATAGGATGCGTTGTCCATTATGCTTGCGTAGGAGAATGTCGTGAATCCCAGCTTCCTTTTCAGAAGGGTGTCGACTTCGATTCCCTCGGGCGTTTTGGTGAGGTATGAGTTGATTGACGTTACAAGATGGTTTGTCAGGGGAAATATCCCGCTGTCGGCTCCTGCTCCGAATACGAAGGTCGTTTTCATCCTGATTGTTTCCTTTTCTGGCAGCCCGACGCTTATTTTAGGGTTCAGAATTTTCAGATATTGGACCCGCAATTTCGCAATAATTTCTTAAATCATGAAGGATTACGGGAGATTGCCAGGGACTGCTGATTTATTATCGGCATTTTCCTGAAAATATGCCTTTTCAAGGGACTTTAGAATGTCGTCAGGGGGTAAATTTTCCCTTTTCCACTTGTAAAATTTCTTTTGCGGCCTTAATATTTAGGAAGCTTTTTCCCCGTGTCCCGGAGGATCCGTGAATCGAATTTTCTACGCTTTCCTGATTTTTCTCTCTTTTTTCTGCCTTCCGTCGTGCAGGAGGACCGGTGGTCTCGTTTCCGTCGGTGAGGGCCGCCATGCAGTCTCCTGTCCCGTCAGCATGTACAGCGTTTCCGAAATCAAGAGGTACATTACGTCCGTGAATCGCAGCGACCCCGTACTTGATGATATCTACGGAAGGATTGAATCCGGCATATTCGCCCATGCCACGAAGGAGCTCAACCTGAGGGAATGTCCCGTAAAGCCGATGTTCGAATGGATGAATTTCTGCGAGGGACTGAAGGATGTTAAGGGTGCGACCGCCTTGACCCATGGATACAGAAACAAGGACGGATATCATCTGGTCCTGCTCGTGGACATAGGTTTCATGAATAGCGACGAATCCGTTGTTGCGGAACTCGTAGCCCATGAGATGATTCACGCCTACTGCGACCATTGGGCCCTTCCGACGGGGGATTCCTATCATGAACTGTGGTTTGATGCGATTGCTTCCAAGATTGAGGAGCTCAGTTCCCGGGTACCGGACTTGGATCCGTTCAACGGTGCCCTTTCCCACATATTCAGGGAATGATTTTCACACGGATAGGCACTGTTCCCTAATTCAGTTTGATTTAAGGTGTGCGACGGGCTTTCAGGAAGATTTTCCGGCGAGTCTTTAAAATGCTTCGATAATCTGATATAATCATTGCATGGATTTTTTGAACAGGTTGCCAATCGGCATTCAGGATTTCGAGAAGCTTCGTGAGGAGGGCTGCTTTTTCGTTGATAAGACGGGGCTGCTCTACAAGCTCGTCCATAGCGGCAATGGTTATTTTTTCTGCCGTCCCAGATATTTCGGCAAGACGCTTTTCGTCTCCATGCTTGAGGCCTATTTCAGGGGGCGCCGCGATCTGTTCGAGGGGCTTGCGATTGAAAGCATGGAAAAGGAATGGAACGGATGCGAAGTCCTGAGGGTTGATTTTTCATCTGGGCTTTACAGGGATTCCGGTACGGTTGAGGCCGGCATAGAGGCGTTTCTCCAGGGCTATGAGGAAATCTATGGAAAACCGGAAGTCCATACGACTTACGGCAGAAGGTTCGAAAGACTCATCCAGGAGGCCTACAAAAAATCCGGAAAGCCTGTTGCCGTTCTTGTTGACGATTATGACAAGCCTGTTCTTGATGCACTGTTTACCGGAATGGAAACCCACAATATGGATGTCCTCAGGGAATTCTATTCCGCCCTCTGTGGAAATGATTTCTACCTCAAGTTCGTTTTCGTCACGGGCATCTCGAAGTTTGCCAGCGTAAACATTTTCAACGGTAAGAATCAGCTTAAGGACATCAGTACCTATCCGGCGTTCAGCAGTCTGTGCGGATTTTCAGAGATGGACGTGCAGAGGCTTCTCACTACTGCCAAGGGGCTTAGGGCTGCACCTGCAAAAAGGGGACGAGGAAAGGCATCCGAGAAGAAAAATCAGGATGTGGAAAAGCCGGAAGAAACTGTTACCGAATCCGATGCAGAAATGGTTGGTGCCGATCAGGTTTTTGCACTGCTTGACAGATGGTACGGAGGATACAGGTTTTCCGACGACGGCGACATGCTTTTCAATCCGTACAGCATAATGAACTGCCTTGATTTCAACGCTCCGGAAAATTTTGCATCGGGCGACATAAGGCATCAGTTTTGGATTCAGACCGGACAGCCGAACGTTCTTGTCAACATGCTCAAGAAAAACGATTACGACCTCTTCAGCATCCTCTATGGAATAAAGGTTGACCGCGAGGAACTCATGGAATACCGGTGGACCGAGAACGACGTGCTTCCGTTGATTTATCAGAGCGGTTACCTTACAAGGACGACTGACGATGAAAGCGGCTCAGTAATGCTTGCCATGCCGAACGCAGAAATTGCCGAGGGGATGATAAAGGCGCTGCTTTCCGAATTCACAGGCATCGGTACGATAAGCAAAAGCTGCACCGAAATCGACCAGATGAAATATCTCCTGTCTACAAAAAACGTCGCAGGATTCATCGTCCGTTTCGAGGCTGCACTGGGCGAAAAGAAATTCGGTCCCAAGGTCGATTACGAATACGTGTACAAGCTTGCCTTCCATGTGATTGCAAATCTGGTCGGAAAGGAAGTCTCCAGCGATACGAATTCCGACGTGATGTTCAGCGTGGATGACAGGGACGGAAAGCCTTTGGGATACGTATTCCAGCTAAAAGCCGACAAGGGACTTGATTTGGATGAGGTGAAGGAAGATGCATTCGCCCGAATCGAAGAGCGTGGATTTGCCGAACGTTTCGATGAACAGGGAATTCCATGCAAGAAGGTCGTCGTAGTATTCAGTTCGAAAAAGGGCGGGGTGGCAGGATGGACCGCAAAATAGGAAAGCTGATTTTCATCATTTTGATTTCTGCATCTTTGGAGGTGCTTTCATCCTGTACAAAAAAATATGAATATGGAAATCTGGTGACTCCCGATGTTCTGGCTGGACGTGAGCCTGAAATCACCAGAAATGCACCTGTTCTTGGAGACAAGGTTCCCGTTTCTGCAGATTGGATGCTGGATTCCGACGGTGTGGATAAGGTCCGTACCATGGTGGAAAATTGCGGCAATGCATTTGTCGAGCTTGACCTTCGGAACTGTGAAGTACAATACGGAAAATTCGGCGACATGTCGGTTCGAGAGAGGGCTTTCAGCGGATTGGAAAACCTTGGGTCCGTCATCCTGCCAGAATCGATGCAGACTGTTCCGGCCGGACTTTTCAAGGATTGCGTGAACCTTCAGTCCGTTACGCTTCCTTCGAGACTCATTTCCATCGAGGGACATGTTTTCGAGGGCTGTACGAACCTGAGGGAAATCCATACGTCGGGAAGTCCCATCTACATTTTTTCGTATTCGGGAGACGGTCTTGCGCATCCGGGCATGGACAGGTACATGAAGGATGTAAAAGTCCATTACGACAAAAACGTCATCGATTATGCAAGCTGGTATCAGTTCTGCTGGGACTATACCAAGAGGCTGGAACCGAAAAAAGTTTCATTCGCGGAAATCCGTGCGACATCTTCGGAGTCTGGATATGAGCCTTCAAAACTTGCAGATGGAACCTGGGGAACTTGGTTCGAGGGTGCTGCAGGAGACGGTGTCGGAACGGAAATCACGATGAATTTCACGAGGATGAATTCAATCAGCACGATTACATTCAGGAACGGAAACGGCAACACGAAAAATTATTGGAAGACGAACCGGGTCAGGGACTTGGACATTTATTTCGGAAACGACCGTACTCCGGTAAGCGTGACGTTGGCGGATACCTGTGAAAAGCAGACCCTGCGCTTTCATTATGGATACAGAAAACTGACCCAGTACGACAGGATAAAGGCAGTGATTCGCTCGGTCTATGAAGGCGGAAAAGGTGATGAAACTGCAATTGCAGAGATTTCCATCAACGATGAGGATATGGAGTCCTATGTTGAGGATCCGTATACCAGGGCCATGCTTGATGCCGTTCCAAAATCAACGGAAGAAAACGTTTCGTTCGAGCATAGAATCTGGCGTCCCATGGAATCGTATCCCGTCATGCTCATGTACGAGGTTTCTTCAAATCAGAAGGACAGGCTTACCGATTCGATACGCTGCATGGTTTACGACGGAACTTCATGGACTCCTGCACAGAAATCACTTTGGCAGCAGATTCTGGACGTAATTTCAACTGCCGGAAAAACCGACAAGAGGATGGAATTTTCGTTCGGTGATTCCGACGGTGCGGAGAAGGGCGGATTTGATTTCAAGATTCAGCTCAAGCGAAGGGTCGTCCAATATCCTGATGCCGATTATGGAACGCCGTATCTTTTTTCATTCAGGAATCTGAAATTCAGTCTTGATTCCCATGCCGATTTTTCCATGAAGCAGATGGATGTTGACGTGGATGATTTTTTCGCGGTCATTGAAAATTTAAATCCAAACGGAATATATCGGATCGACCTGCATGGAGTACTTACTGCGGATTTTTTTGCAAGGATGCAGAAACTCTTGGCCGCATCAAGTCCGCTTGCCATAAACCGGAATTACATACTGAACATGTGGTCGTGCAGGTATGCTGATGAACTTGAGCGTTCCCTTCCATCCGACAGCATCTGCGGATATTTCATACAGGTCGTTCTTCCTGAATCCACGGAAAGGATTTTAAAGTCGGCCATTTCAGTTTGTTCTGACATCGTGTCAATTCCATCCGGCGTAAAGAAGATTGAACCCGGTGCATTCATATCGTCGACAGGAAGCCTTTACGACTCTTACGGAAACAGCGTTGCATTTGAAGGCACGGATCTTTCCCGGGGATACAGCCTTAACGGAAGGCTTCTGCTTGAGAGCATCCCTGATTCCGGAGGAGAAAAAAGGGTCCTGCTTTACTGTGGAAATGCCGGTGAACTTCTTGGAATCGACGGGCCGTCTGCAAGGTCTCTTGTTCTTCCTGACAGCGTAACCGAAATCGCCCCGTATGCATTTTATGGAGCCGACCTGGATTCAATCGTTTTTCCAGCACGGTTTTCCTCCGCATCAGAAAAATGCTTTGACATGGCGAAGGTGAAGAAAGTCGATTTGAGTGCCGTGGACGTTGAGAAATTTTCAATGGGGACTGCCAAACAGTTCGGACTCCTTCTTTCTTCAAATCCATCGGTTTCGGTCACGGGAGATTTTTACTGCATAAAGGCTACAGGCCAGATGACATCAAGGCTTATCCAGAAGATTTGCGATGAACTTGAAGTCAGAAAAGGCCTGAAGATATACCTTGATTTAAGCGGTACGTCGCTCGTCTGGAATGAAAGCGAAAAGAAGTTCAACAACCTTCCCGACATGTTCCTTTATGATTTCCAGAACCTTTATTGGGTGAGCCTGGGAAATTACGACTATCTGCCGCAGAACACCTGCAGGGATTGCCGTCAGCTCAGGTGGGTCGAATTCACCCATGTTCCCGATTTGATTGCGGAACCGTCGTTCAAGGGATGTCATGCAACCGCCATGGCTCTGGTAAACGGAGAGCTGATTCCGCTGTGGGATTATGCAAAGGAAAAGCGTTATTAACTGGGATCGCCGACATTAACATAACATGTGTTATGTTGTGTTTCAGCCAGTTTCAATCTTTTTCTGTCTTCGGATGGATTCTCACTTGAAAAAAAGACGTTTTTGGACTATCATTGTAAATGGGTTTTCTTTCGGGATTTTCCGATTGGTTGTCGGATTATCCTGCGGATGTATTTCTGAAAGCCCGGTAATTTAATTAAGCGCATCCAGATTTTGATTCATGGCTTGAATTTCCTGAATCTTTTTCGATGCGGATTTGAAGGAGTTTTATATGAAGAAAGGTAAAATCTTTGCAGTAATTGCAGCTCTGTTGGTTACGGCAAGTACAGGTGCATTTGCATCTGGAAATTTCGGAATCGGTGTCCAGGGAGGATTTGTTCCTGGTATGCATCATCACGGAGATGCCGCCCTTACGTTCAAGATTCCAAAGGTTCCTCCTGTGTTTGCTGTCAATGTCGGTATCTGGGATTATGAAGTTCATAGGGTCGGTGTTACTGCTGACTGGTGGCTTGCAAATCCGAACATCACGGGCGTATTGAACTGGTTCTATGGTCCTGGACTTGCTGCCGGTGCAACATTCAACATGGGAAACGGAAGGGCATGCGACCTGTATGTGGGCGGACGTTTCGTAATCGGCTTGAATGCGTTTGTCGTAAACTTCCTTGAGCTTTATGTTCAGGCTGCGGCACAGATAGGAATCGATACTGCAAACTCAGGAATATTCGACTGGGGTATTCCTGCCAACTTGGGAATCAGGTTCTGGTTCTAAAAATACAAGAAAGCAATTAATGGACATGGATTTTTTTCCGTGTCCATTTTTTTTGCATGGCGATAGGCTTCCTTAATCTTGAGTCTTTTTAATTGGCGCCTTGAACGAAATCTTTCTGGGTGTCGCAAGTCCTTCAAACTGTATGGTATAGGTCTTTGACTGGGAATCGATTTCAAGAACCTTTCCCTTTCCCAAAATGGCATGGTTCACACTGTCACCGATTTCAAGCCTTCCGATTTCGGCTAGTTTTTTCAGGTCATCCTCGGAATTCTTTATGTAGAGCCTTGCGCGCCTTGTGATGTTTTCCGGAGGTTCGGAAACGACGTTCAGTTTTTCCCGACCGATATCGAAAATGAATCTTGATGGAAAACGGAATCCATCTCCGTGATTCTGTCCTTCGGCTTCCGTTATGAAAAGTTTTTCCTGCGCCCTTGTGACAGCAACGAATGCAAGTCTCCTTTCCTCTTCCATTGCCGCCTGATTGTCCGTCTTTTTTGAAGGAAATATGTTTTCGTTCATGCCGCATAGGAATACTGTTGGAAATTCAAGTCCCTTTGCACTGTGGACCGTCATGAGCCTTACCGCGTTTTTCGTAGAACTCATGTCGCTGTTCGTATAAAGTGCAGCGTGGGCAAGATAGTTTTCAAGCGAACATTCTTCACCGCAGGAATTTTCGTATTCGTATATGGACTGCTTCAATTCCGCAAGATTGTCCAGACGTTCCTGATTTCCTTCCGTACGCAGGGATTTTTCGTAACCGCTTTCATTCATGACGAAGCTGAACAGTTCCGAAATCTGCATTGTAGAATGGAGAGGACCGTATTTTTCAATCAGGCTGATGAAATCTGCCGCGCCCGTATTTGAAAAAAGTTCGGTATCGACATTCATCTTCAGTGCTTCATAAAGCGACATGGAATTTGATTCGGAAAATTCCTTTAATAAACGTATCCTCCTTTCACCGATATTTCTCTTCGGAACGTTTATTATGCGCATGAATGAGAGGTCGTCCCTGTATGCAATCATCCTCATGTATGAAATGGAGTCCTTGATTTCTGCACGTGAAAAAAAAGGTACGCCCGAAAAAAGCGTGTACGGAATCTTTTTCTTCTGGAAGATTTCCTCAATGTTTCTGGAAACGTAATGCGCCCTGTAGAGTATTGCAATGTCTGAAAGTTTTGTTCCTGATTTTTCAAGTTCCAGAATTTTTTCGGCGAT
>CACYBG010000193.1 GCA_902772605.1 uncultured Spirochaetaceae bacterium | reverse complement strand
GATTTTTCCTTTGACCTTTAATCCTATTCTGTTCTATAATATAAGAATGAAGAACACTTTGAACGAAGAGCTTGCGGTCTGTGGTTTTGCAGCGGTCAAGACTCTTGAAAAAATGAACTGGCAGAGGATACAGCGCCTGTATTTTACGGAACAGAGGGCGCCTTTGTTCGGTGGACTCTGCAAGAAACTTTCGGCTGAAAAACGACCATATAACGTAGTCGAGCCTTCCGAACTGGAAAAACTGTGCGGTTCGGTCCATCATCAGGGGGTGGTGGCCATGATCAGCATCCCGGAAATCCTTCCTCTCAATACGGACATAACGGCCAGATGGCTTGAACAGAAAGAGGACGTAATCCTTTTGGACCGCGTCGGAAATGCAAACAATCTTGGTGCAATCGTCAGGTCTGCGGCTTTTTTCGGCGTAAAGAACATCGTCATCCCCTTGGATGAAGCCCAGTCTTCGATTACTACAAGTTCATACCGTGTTGCTGAGGGCGGAATGGAATTCGTGAACATATATTCAATCAAGTCGATTCCGAAACTTTTGGCCGCCATGGAAGGAAAGATGCTCAGGCTCGGTACTGCCCTGGATGCACCCGATACTGTCAGCGGATTGAAGCGCATGGAGCCCGGACTTCCAGTACTTGCAGTGCTTGGAAACGAGGAAAGCGGAATATCAAAGGCTGTCCGTGAAAATGTGGATCGCCTCATACTGATTCCATACGGTACCGCCAACAGGGAAAAGACCGTTGACAGTCTGAACGTGGCACAGGCTTCCGCAGTATTGATGTATGAGATGGCCGGAAGAAGGCGTCTGGACGAAAAAAGGCAGGATGACGACCGCACCGATGAAAACCGCGGTTCCGACGAAAGATGGTCCGGAGAAAGGAGACGTTCCGACAGAAGTTCAAGGGACTCCCGTGAATCCGACGAAAGATGGTCAGGCGAAAGACGTCGCTCCGATGACAGATGGAACGGTGAAAGGCGACGCTCGTTCGACAGACATTCCGAAGGACGACGGTCAAGGGACGGTCATGAATCCGACGGCAGATGGTCAGGCGAAAGGCGCAGTTCCGATGACAGGCGTTCAAGGGACAGACGCGGATTCGGAGACAGAAGGGGCGGAGACGGCTGGTTCCGGAAGGATGATGGAGAGCAGTCGGGAAGAAACGGAAGGGGAAACGATTATGAGTAAGAAACTGATTTGTACGTTGGCATCATTTCTTCTTGCGCTTGGTACCCTTCCTTCGTTTGCCGAACAGAATGTCGTGCTGATTGAAGAACCTAAGGGAATCTTTGAGCACGATATAGCCGCCCAGGACAGGTGCATATCATTTTTACAGAGGTCTCCGTTTGAACTGAATGTTGTTGCCGATTCGATTTGGGTCGGACTCAGCCTTTCGGGATATGTGGCTGCAAACCTTGTGCGTGCATTCGGTACATATCCTGAATACGTTCCCGGTACCCATTACGACATCAACAGCGTCGCACCCATAGACCGATGGGCCATGATGCCTTTCAATTCGGTTCTGGACAAGGTTGCCGACGGAGTGTCCATATTCGAGGCTGCACTTCCGGTACTGACCTATGGAGTTGAATTCCTCTTCGGAAATCTGCCAAAAAAAGACGGTGTATCGCTTGCTGTCATGTATCTGGAAACTTTTTTCACTACGAATGCAATCACCGATACGATAAAGATAAATGCACTCAGGGTTCGCCCTTACATGTATTTCGACGGATTCGACACTGCTGCAATCGATTACCACGACTTTGAATTTTCGCTTCCAAGCAATCATACTGCAAATGCGTTTGCCGGAGCGACATTCCTTACATATACGTTCTGCAAGTATTATCCGAACTCAAACTGGAGGATACCGGTAATCGCCACTTCGTATCTCATTGCGGCCGGAACAGGTGCTCTCAGGATGGCCAGCGGAAACCACTTTTTCACCGACGTGCTTGCGGGAGCTGCAATCGGTTCTGCATGTGGATTTTTGGTTCCCTTTGCACACACTTTCATAGCAAAGGCGAATTCAAGCCTTGCCGCAGACTGTGAAAAACACGGCGGTCCGTTGATTGAACTTGCCGCCATGCCGATGGGACTGAACGTTTCCATGAAGTTTTAGGTGTGAATATGAAGAATAGATTTTCAAGATTGATTTTGACCTTGGCCTGCGCCTCGTTTATCTTTTTAAGTACTGCATGCTCCGGAAATTCATCTGCCGGAAATGGAGTCAAGAAATCCCAGAAGAAAGGGGAAACTGCCGTTACCGTTCCTCACGGAGTGGTTTATTTCGGTGCTTATTGGAAACTCATGGAAGGCGGTTCGCTTTCGTATTTTGCCGACGTGATTCCCGGAACCCAGGTTGAAGTCGTAAAGAACGGTGATGCACCTGAAACGCGGAAAAGCTTCGACAGCGAAAAACAGCTTGAATTCATCCACGTAAAGCTTGACGATGAATCCGTATGGGTTGAATCTGATTCCATAATCCTTGATGCCGACTCGAACTATGTACTTGAAACCGGTACGGACGTATTCCTTTATGAATCTCCGGACGTGGAGGCTCCTCATGAAACCCGTCTTCCTACCGATACCCTTCTGGCATTTCTTGGACCGTGCGAAAACACCAGGGAATTTGCCGATGCACAGAAATTCGGACGCGTAAAGATTCCTTCATCGGAAAAGGGTAAATATACCGACGGTTATGTCAGGCTTACAAGCATTGATGGAAGTCCCGCTCATCTGGCGATGATACAGGTTGCAAAAAAATATGCACAGCTTGTAAACGGCGGAAATGCTTCAGTGGAAATCCTTAATGAGCTGGAAGATACTGTCGAAGAATTGCGTTTGTGGAGAGGAAGATGACGCGGGGATTTATGAAAAAAGTATTTTTGATTTCTGTTTCTCTTTTGATTGCGGCGATGGTTTTTGCCCAGTCAAAATATAAGGAGACCGATGCAGTCGTGCTTCAGAACGGTTGCATGCTCTTTCAGATTGATGATGAGGGACGCTATGTAGACACCAAGGAAACATTGGGTGCCGGTGCGGAAATCAAGGTCAAGGCGACCAGAAACCTTGAACCGAAAACGGTAAGGGGAGTCTGGATTTCGGGGCGTACGGAACAGAGCGGTGAACTGGTGCAGATTCTGTATCGCGACGTAAGCTATTACATCCTCAACGGAAAATTTGCGGTCGGAATGGTTCCCGGCATAATCACGGTTCCATCGGCTGCATTATACAGGACCAGAAATCTGGCGGACATAAAGAACTCGTTTCTTACCAGGGGAACTATAGTTGCGGTCGGAAACGTGTACGACATCGTTGGCGGCATAAAATTCACCGAGATTGCATATTATTCTTCTGAATCCGGTCAAATCCTCCGTGGATACGTGCGGGCAGACAGGGTGAGCGACAACAGGGACGACATCAAGGCGATTGAAATGCTTACCGCCGCAAACAATACGAACGATTTTTCCAGAAAGCGTCAGATAATTTCTTCCGTCAAGGATTTGAACGTAACCGGAAACGTACTTGAAATGATTGGTGAAGCGGAAATGCGCGTCAGGCGTTCATCGGACCTTTCGCTTGCCGGAGAACTCGACGTTCCTACCCAGGTTTTCTATTATGCAGAGAAGGGTGGATACGTGAACATCCGCGACATGCCGTCCACATCCGGAAATTCAGTCGGTACGGTCGGATATGACGAAGACTTTACCGTAATCAGAAGGACTGCAAGATCCCAGACCCTTTACGGCATAACCGATTTCTGGTATTACGGAGTTTC
>CACYBG010000192.1 GCA_902772605.1 uncultured Spirochaetaceae bacterium | reverse complement strand
ATTCTTCGACCTTTTTGACGACATGGACCTTGAAGAAGAGTTCCTCAAGTACATGTTCAACTGGGCTTTGACAAAATGCCGCGAAGACCTGGAATTCTTTGAAAAGAGGATTCAGCCGGGAACGATTGCACAGCTTGAGCACGTCGTAAATACGCCTTTCAAGAGGATTTCATACACCGACGCAGTTGCAGAACTTGAAAAGTACAACGATAAATTCGAATTCCCTATCAGCTGGGGCAAGGAGCTTCAGACTGAACACGAAAGGTACCTTACCGAGCAGATTTTCAAGTCTCCGGTAATGGTCTACAACTATCCGAAGGACGTAAAGGCCTTCTACATGAAACAGAATGACGACGGAAAGACCGTCCGTGCAGTTGACGTTCTCGTTCCGGGACTGGGAGAAATCACCGGAGGTTCCGAGCGCGAAGAAGATTATGAAAAGCTTTTGAAGGTCTGCGAGGAAAGGGGCATGGATATGACGAACTATCAGTGGTACCTTGACCTGCGCAGATTCGGTTCAGTTCCTCACTCAGGATTCGGACTTGGATTCGACAGGCTTCTGCGTTACATAACAGGAATGGCTAACATCCGTGATGTCGTTCCTTATCCACGCGCACCGAAACTTGCCGATTTTTAATAAATGCACATAAAAATGCCGATAGTCTGATAGGGAACTCCGACATTAATGCAGTTGCCTCCGAAAACTTCAGTTTTGGCTTGTAGCTTTGCCGACAGTCAAGAGGCAGCTGAAAAACAACGACGTTTTGACTTCTTGCATTTCAAGGGGGCAAGACTCGACAGCAACTCCAAAAATCGCAGTGCAGGTTTTTAGGGATTGCCATATCATATTAAGGGAGAAATTGTATGGCAGAACAGGATATGTCAAGCATAATCGGAAGGAAAATCTTTTTCATCGCTCCGACACCGACAATAAAGAACTATGTTGTCTCTGCGTTGCGTGATGATGAACTTGAAGTCTATGTAATCGACAACTGCAAGATGGTAAAGAACGTCCTGGCGAAGAATCCGGGATCAATCTGCTTTTTCAATCTTGACTCAGGTCTGTCGCTCATGGGATGGTTCATCCTTCTGGAAGATTTATCCAACGACGAATCACTTGGAGACATGGTCATAGGACTCATATCAGACAGGCTGGACGACAGTGAAAAGGCATACGTACAGCAGCATGCAAAGATTAACGGCGGCATCCACAAAATCGGCAACACACCTCTCAAACTTCTGGATGCAATCAGAGGCATAGCGGAAAGCGAACATGCAAAGGGACGCCGTCAGTATGTACGTGCAAACTGTTTTTCTGAAAACCTGCATGAACTCATGTGGAATCAGGACAACACCATCATAAAGCTGAAGTTGGCCGACATCAGTACAAGCGGTGCAGCGGTAAAGGTACAGCAGAAATTCCTCCCTTTAATCCAGGAAAAATCTAAAATCCGTGGAGCCACGCTCAGACTAGGTACAAGGCAGTTCCTCATTGACTTCATAGTCTACGGAATACACCAGCGCGGTCCAAACACACTGATGATAACGATTTTCCAGCAGGAAACAATCAGGGTACTGCACGACGACCTTCAGAACTACATCTACGAGATTCTGCAGAAGCATATGGCTGAAGAAATGGAACTGCTTGCTCTGGACGAAAAGGAATACAACAAGCTTGGAAAACAGATAAAGATTCCAAAGCTTACCGTAGACCCCAAAGCTGAAAAAAAATAGGAGTCCGTAAAAAGCGGACCAGGTATGAGCAGAAGACGAAAAGGGAAGCCCGGACAGAGAAAAAAACATTCACTCGTCACCGGAATACAGAAGCTATATCTCTCAATCGTGTTTTTCTTCATGAACGACATGTGGTCATATGCTTCGGCATGTGCCTTTGGATTTTTATTCTCTTTCGTTCCCGTTGTCATGCTTGTTCTGGTCATAGTCATAAGGCTTTTCCATGCTTCCCCCGATACGATTGAATCCCTTTTCGGAAGCACAGCTGCAATATCAACTTTCCTGAACCTTGATTCAGTGGCAGACAACATTTCACAGATACGCAGCATAACGAATTTCGAAATCATCCTTGTAATAACCATCATCTGGATGGCGAGACGATTTTTTTCTTCAATAATAGGCAGCATAAACAGAATCTTCCACACGCAGGTTCCAATGCGGCCAATGCTGAGCCAGGTCGTCGTGATGGCGGCGGAAGCGGGAATGGTCATAGTATCGTCACTCATAATCATCATGAACGTGGCATTCAAGACCATTACGAAACTGGAAATCTTTCAAAAGCTCAGCGAAATGTTTCCAAGGCTTTTAAGCTCGTTCACGGAAAAGACCGTCATCTACCTGCCCTACGTCATAATTTTCGTGGTCGTTTTCATCTGCTACAAGGCAACTTCACGCTCAAATCCACCGACATGGACCTGCCTCTGGTGTGCCGCAGCATGTACGGGCGGATTCATAGTCATGCAGAAACTCATGGGAATCTTCTTGAACGTGAACCGCTACAACATGATTTACGGGGTCTTGAGCAACATCATTGTCCTTCTGCTTGAAGTGTTCTTCTTCTTCGTTATTTTCCTGAGCTTTGCGGAATTCGTTTTCGTGAGCCAATATTTCGAAACCCTTCTGCTGAGTGAAATCTACAGGCTTCCGGACAGGGATGCAACAGGATTAATCAGCACGCTCAGGAGGCTACTCTTCATAAGGCCAGACCATCTGCTTAAATATGAAGAAAACGTAATGCTCCTGAAAAAAGGCGATACAATCTACACGTTCGGAGACGATGGAAAATTCATGTACTACATAGTCACCGGTACCGTCATGCTGATTAAGAAAAACAACATGACCTTCGTGGACAGCGGTGCATTTTTCGGTGAAGAAGCTGTTCTCATGGACGGAATCAGGAAGGAAGAAGCGGTCGCCCACACTGATTTGAAACTGATAAAAATCAATGAGGATAAGTTCTATTCAATCCTGCAGAAAAACCCGAAAGTCGCATCAAAGGCCATGGCAAAAATCAGCAAGTATTTCGCATGGTCGGCCAATGTGTAAAAAAAAGACTGCCGATTTCATAAACCGACAGTCTAAATTCTAATCCCCCCTATTTCTTTTCAAAGCCGCCGCGTTTTTTACCCATTTTACTTGGGTCAAATCCTTCGGGCGGTTCCATTTTTCCACCAGTGCCGCCTTTTTTACCGCCGGGGAAACCTTCTGGTCTTTCGGGCATTCCGTCCGGGAAGACGTCCTTAATATCCATTCCGCCAGGCATCTGGTTTCCGTT
>CACYBG010000191.1 GCA_902772605.1 uncultured Spirochaetaceae bacterium | reverse complement strand
TCGAATCAAGAAATGCTAAACAAACGGATTTGCTCAAAACTAACGTTTTTCGCTAGTTCAGTGAACGGCATTAGCAGTGACAATCCGCTTGTTAAAAATCAACGATAAATTTGCCTCAAAACTTAAAACAACACAGTTTTAGACTGTTGTAAAGATTTTCTCAGTCTAAAACTGTGTAAAAATACGGGATTTAGACATATAAAGGTGTTAACGGTGTCTTTATATGGCTTCAATGTCGTTCATTTTCAATGGGATAAAAAAAGATTTGCACGCGAAAAACTGCTCGAGGCCATAGACACGTTCAATGATTTAAATAGATAATTTCATTTAAACGGCAGGTGCACAAGGAGTTTAACATGTTGGACTTGGATAATTGGGATGAATCAATGTGCGAAACATATAAAGGCACGGAAACAGACGAAAAGGTGATGGAAGAATTTATGTCAGGACTGAATCTGGTTCACAGGCTGATTACCGAGGCTGATGAATTTTACGATGAAAGCGGAGAGGAGAGGACGGTCGAGCAATCCGCTGAAAATTATCGGGATGCAGAAAAAAAACTGACTTACGCTTACGACAATTCAAATTCGTGGATGATAAAAAATGATTCCGCCCTTATGCTTAGTTATCTTTGTAATTCTCGGTTCATTAAAGGCAGGGATAAAAAAACGGCCCTTTGGAAAAAACTTCATGATGATACATATCTTATGGCGAGCATCACGGAGGCCCTTTCTAAAATTGAAGATTCTGCAAGCCTGATACGTTCCGTTGTTCTTGAAACGGCAGCTAAAAAAGGTCCGGAAATGGAAACTGCCATTAAGAAAAAACTTGATGGCGATGACGATGAAGACATTTGTTTCGACAGCGAACCAAGCGGAGGATACGGCACGGCTGATGATTCAGCACGCATAAAAAATGTTTTCATTGAAAAGGTTCTGGAACTGATTAAGGAATTCACTCCTATGGGGGTTGCTGCAGACTCCAGACTGCATGATGCATTATGGGCTTTGGGATACAGCGGTCGCAAGGAAGTTGAGGGGAAACTGTGGGCTATGAGTAAAAGAACGGAGTTCAATTACCTGCAGCAGTACGGCTTCTGTTTTTCAGACATAACGAGATTAAGTGCCAGAGACCTTCAGAAAGTCCTTCGGGAAATCAATCAGCAGGATTTGGCTAAGGCATTAAAGATTGAGAGCGATAAGGTCAGAGAAGAGATTTTTGTCAACATGTCAAGGCGAGCTGCCACAATGCTCAGGGAGGACATAAGATATATGGGACCTATCCGCAGAAAGGATGTTTACAGTGCACAGGACAGAATCGTGGAAATCATCCAGAAGATGGCGGAAAGCGGTGAAATCATTTTGGAAACGGATAATCCTGACGACTTCATAAATTAAGCTCTCATTTCCTTCTGACATTATCAGTCTGGAGAAATGCCAACTGCACCCTGCCATGTCCGGCTTTTTGACGATTTTAAAATACTGTGATAGAATCATCTCATTGTTGGAAATTGCGGGGAGCCTTTTGTCCTCCTCCGATTTTTCGAGCCACACGGGGAGGTTTAATGGACATCCACTCGAAAATCATGCAGGTGAGCAATGCACTTGGAAAAAAGCTGGCCAGAAATGAACGCGGATTCATCTGTACGGCAATGGCGGAAATTTTTGCACTGGTCTATCACATTTGTCTTTTGATTTTTGCATTTGTAATGGGCATAAAGCCGCTTTTTTATTTCAACATTTTCAGCGTCACATGGTTCTGCACGAGCATGTTCATCCTGTTCTCACGTAAAAAACTGAGCGTCGTTTTTTTCATGACCATATTTGAAGTCGTCCTGCATCAGATACTTGCGGACTACATTTTGGGAAGCTACGCAGGATTCCATTTTCTGATTATGATTCTGGTCATCTATCCGTTTCTTGTGGAGCGAAAGGAATTCAACGTCGGCATTCCGTTTGCATTCATCTGCATACTGATTTTCTTTGGATGTGAATTCATATTTTCTCGGACGGCTCCGCTTTACGTGCTGGATGAAAAAATCATAAGGAATCTTCGTCTGACGAATATAATCGCAAGCATGAGCGTCATACTAACGCTGGTCATAATCTTCAAGCTGATTATCGGTTATATCGAACACGGCATGGAAAAACTGAATCAGGAAAATGAAAACCTTCTGGAAAACATACTGCCGAAAAAAATAATCGAAGAACTCCGCAGCAACGGATATTCCGATCCCGAGCAGTTTGAATCGGTTTCCGTACTTTTCACCGATATCGTGCATTTTACCGACACTTCCAAAAAGCTGCAGCCAAGCATTTTGATTGAAGAACTGAACGACATATTCACTCATTTCGACATGATAATGGACGAGTATAAATGCGTGCGCATAAAGACAATCGGAGATGCATACATGGCGGTCAGCGGACTTCCGGAAAAAAATCCGTCTCATCTTCAGAATCTGATTTCCGCCGCACTTGAATGTCGCGACTATCTTGCAAAACGAAATGAAACTGCAAAAATAGAATGGAAAATCAGGTTGGGCATAAACTTCGGATGTGTCGTTGCAGGAATTGTCGGAGTAAAAAAATATCTGTATGATGTTTTCGGCGATACCGTCAACGTTGCAAGCCGCATGGAAACTTCAAGCGAAGAAATGAAACTGTGTGTCCCCGAATCGGTTTACACTCAGTTGAAGGACGTTTTTGATTTCACATTCCGCGGAGAATTCAACATAAAGGGAAAGGGAATGATGAAGCTTTATTTTGTGGAAAATAAAAATCAGCTGCATGAAGGCTGATTGAATAATAATCCACAAGAATCAATTTATATGGTAGTATTTTTGTAAAAGACTTTTTAAAGATAATGAGAGGTTCAAAATGAAAAAGAATTTTGGAAAGGAAACGTTCATGTATCCGATGCCGGTACTGATAATTGCAACTTATGATGAAAACGGAAATCCGGATGCAATGAACGCAGCATGGGGTGGAATCCACGACACGAATCAAATCGGAATCTGTCTTGACAAATCGCACAAGACGACAAAAAACATTGCGGCAAAAAAAGCTTTCACAGTAAGTTTTGCCGACTCATCGCACGTAAAGGAATGCGACTATCTTGGAATCGTAAGCGGAAACAAGGAGCCCGACAAAATCAAGAAGGCGGGATTCACGGTTACAAAATCGAATTTCGTGGACGCTCCCGTAATCAATGAACTCCCTATGGCATTGGAATGTGAAGTTGCAGAAATGAGCGATGACAGCGATTACATCGTCGGAAACATCATCAACGTTTCGGCAGACGAGTCGATTTTAACGGATGGAAAAATCGATGCATCGAAACTGAAGCCCATTTGCTACGACCCGGTAAGGCACAATTACAATGTCCTGGGAGAAATAGTCGGAAAGGCATTTTCAGACGGCAAATCGATATAAGGACCCGAACTGCTGATTAATGCACGAAGCATCAGTCAGCGGTTCTTGTTTTTATCAGAGCGGATACTCACCGAATTCACATCCGATGTTTTCCGCCTTGATTCTGTCAATCAGTTTCCCGCGGTGATAAAGCTGCACGGTTCCCTTTCCGTTTCCACCGTTCCACAGCCTCTGATGCCTTTTTTTTCCGTCCGGCGATTCATAGTTTACAAGCAGCATGTCGCTTTTTTTGCAGCTTACATCAGTCACCATTTTATTCGACCAGGTTTTCTGCTCCACATGCCAGATGATTTCATCCTCCGTTTCGTGACAGTCGAATTTGGTCCTGCATCCGGTCCAGAATTTTGAAAAATTAAATTCATATGGTTTACCCTCGTACCAAAATGCAGAAAGAAGTTTCCTTGGCAAAGCAATGAATCCGACTTTCGGTCGTCCGCCTCCTATGTCGAAAACCGAATCCTCAAGTTTTTTACCGGTGATTTCGCTTGTCAGATTGTTGGAAGAAAGCCAAACCCATGGAGTCGTAAAATTTTTTCCCCAGTTTTTATCGGCATATCCATAGGAATTTTCCGGTGAAACGGTATACCTGACTCCGTTCCAAATCACTTCACCGGAGAACGCGCTTTTCATTCCCTCTGCATGCCAGAACATTTCAAAAAGCTGGGTTTTTCTGAAAAAAGCACCCGCCCCATAACCGACATTGAATGCAACCTGCTTGTCGATTTTAAGATTGAAAATCATTTCACCGGACTGACACATGTACTCGGGATGATTTTCCGCATCTTCCCTTGAAACGGATACCTTTCCGCTGATTTCGCTTTCCGTGATGTGACAGTCATCTGCTGTGATTTCAAAAGGTACACCGAATGAAACCTTGCATTCCTTCCATCCGAAAAACCTGTGAAGCTGGGCTGCATCTTTTCCCCATGCACCGGCCTTGACCATAAGATATGAAGGTCTTTTTCCTGCATCCTGATTTTCCTTGAGCTGGCCGTAAACCGGACCGTCTTCACCCAATGCGGGATTGCACAAAAAGAATTCTATGAAAAAAGGCTTTTCCTCTCCGGTCTGTGCATTGCGTCCGGTAAATGAATGCCACCACCAATCGTATCCTTTTTTTGCCTGTCCACCAAAAAGTTGACATGCATTTCTTTTTTGATCTTTTCTGTTAAACATTTTGCTGCTCCGTTAAATTTTAACTCTCGCCATTTCAAATGATTCTTAAATCGGTTTGAAAACTGTTTGAAGTTTTTCCGCAAATACAGTTTCATTTTCACTCTATCACAATTCAACGATTAATTTAAGGCTTGTCCGGTTTTTGTTTTCGAAATCCTGTTGCCGATTTTCAATTATTTCATTATAATCCATCGCGTGTATTTCAACGGAATCAGGTCAAATGCCTGGACTGAATGCGCAACGGTAGTCCTGAAAAAGGGTTGGACATCATGCCACTGGAAAAATCCGGGAAGGCGTTCAACTTGGGAAAGTCCGGAGACTTTGGTACACTGCAGTTTCGTAGGATTCTGCAATCTTTTTGGGAATCACGCAGATTTGGTTCCCGGAGGTTTTTATGAAACACAACATTTTCTCAAAGGTAAAGCTGTTCAGCGCAATGGCTTTGGTTGCATCGGTACTTTTCTTCGCCGGATGTCAGAATCCAACTGTGACACAGACGGAATACTATTACGTACTTCCTGTCGATAGCAACGATGCTGTGCTTGGTACATGGACAGAAGAGTTTGGCTCATATGAAATCACACAGACAGGCTTTGTCAATGAATCATACGAAGGAAATTCACTTCTCGTATTGAAGACATCAGATACGGCTGGAACGATATTCATCAAATATACAAAGGTTTACGACTGGGACAACGGAGTTACAGAAGATCCGCACGACGACTCTTATCTCCACTATTCTGGTGATTCTTGGGAATGTTGGTATCCTCTTAATGAAGAACTCATCGGAAAATGGTATGCAATTTCATACAAGAACCTTACATCTTCATCAATCTCCATTTCAGGAGCTTATAAGGCAGACGGCATAAAGGCAGCTGACACACTCGACGAAGCCGTAAGGGAATTCACAATCGCAAACGGTTATTTCGGA
>CACYBG010000190.1 GCA_902772605.1 uncultured Spirochaetaceae bacterium | reverse complement strand
GCCGATCTGGCTGAAAAATGCGACCTGATATTGGCTCGCCGTCCTCAGCTTTCGGGTCGGTCGGGGGCTTACGGAAGTGCTCATGCAAATACGGACAAGGGTGCCTATGCGGAAGTCTCCCATTCTACGGTCGATGAAAGCGGACGCAAGGTGTTCGACATAGATTCCGAGCCTCTTTTCAATGGTGCTTCGTGCATTCGGAATCCGGAACTTGCGGTAAGTTCTACGGACATCAGGGAAAGGGCTGCATCCGGCAGGGCCTTCAAGTATCTTGTACCAGAACGTGTTTTCAAGTATATTGTAGAGAGTAACATATATGGAAGCGATAGATAGAGATACGTTTGAGGACGTGAGGAAATATGCACTGGCTGCAGAAAAGCCTGAGAGGTTCGAACATTCCGTAAGGGTAGCCGAAACAGCCGCCAGAATGTGCGAAATCTACGGTCAGGACCGCGAAAAGGGGTATTTTGCAGGTTTGGCGCACGACATGTGCAAGGATATGGACGATTCCATGCTCCTTTCGCTTGCCGGTCATGACGGAATGGAAGTCACGTCGGTTGAAAGGAAAAAGCCGTCCCTGCTTCACGGTAGGGCAGCTGCAGTAATCCTTAGGCGCGATTTCGGAGTTGATGATGCCGATGTGCTTCAGGCGGTTGCCATGCATACGCTTGGGGGACCGGATATGTGTCCGCTTGCGAAGATCGTTTTTGCGGCCGATAAGATAGAACCCGGAAGGCCTCAGTCTTCTGAATCGTATCTAAATGAGCTTTTTTCGAAGGGGCTTGACGAGCTTGTGCTTGCAGTGGTGCAGGAGAACATGGACTATCTGCGTAAGCGTGGGAAGGATATCGCTACTGCAAGCTTCAGGTTCAAGGAAAGCCTTGAAAAATCGCTTTCGGGCAGGTGAGTTCCGGGTTTCGGCCTTGGATGTTCCAGCCGACTGGTGATAGGTCCGGTGAAAGTTTCCGGGTCACGTTATAAGTGGACGTTTCGCCTTTTTTTTCGGCGGGTCCCGAATTTGGGTGGTATATGTATGAATGCTTCAAGCAATAAAAAGGGCGTGGTTTTTCTGGCGCTGATTATGGCCGTCATAGTGGCTGCCGTAGTGTTTATAATCGTTTCGTTGAATTCCGATCCGTCATCAGACAGCCTGAAGGACGACGAAATCATTGCAACGCTTCTGGTCCTGAACGACGGGAATCAGAATGCGCTGGCGACCGACGTACTGCTTTATTATCCCGTTTCAAAGAAGAGCGACCTTTTCATAATTCCGGGAAATACGGGCGACATCTACAAGAGCCTCACTCCGGGAAGCGACAAGGGACGTACCGACAGGATAGATGCCGTCTACCATGAAAGGGGCATTGATGCATACAATTACGAAATAGGAAAGCTTCTGGGCATAACCATTCCGTTCAACATTGAAATCAGCATTGATGATTTTGGACAGCTTACGGATTTGATTGGCGGACTCAAGGTCTTCGTCGATAAGCCCGTGGACATAAAGAAAGAGATTCCCGCCGCAGAAACGAAGGATGCCGCCCCGACTTCCGAAACTGCGGAAAATGCCGAGGCTGCACAGGGTGAATCGGGGGCGGAAGCTTCTACGTCTATTGCTGCAAAATCCAAGGAGAGCAACGTAATCCGCTGGCTCCTTCCGTCCGGTTCAATCATGCTTGACGGTGACAAGATAAAGACTTTCATACAGTACAGGCAGTCCGACGAGGAGGAGGGAGACCTGGAAAACAGGCGTCAGGAAGCGATGGTCCGCATGCTGATAACGATACATGAAAACCGCGCGTTCTTCCTTGCAAAGAAGAATTTCCCGTATTATGCCGGCAAATTCAAGGCGAACGTATCCGATAAGATCCTCTATAAGCTTTTCGAGCACATTTCCAGCATGAACGTAGAGGAAAACAGCCTTGCTCCGAAGCCTCTCCAGGGAAGTATCCGTACACTTCCGTCCGGTCAGACGCTCCTCTTCCCGCTGTTTGAAGGCGACCTCATAAAGGATATCGTAAAGACGTCCATGAACAACCTGACGAATGCGGCCGGGGAAAGCTCTTCATACAGATACATACTTGAAGTTCAGAACGGAACCGTCGTAAAGGGTGCTGCAACGAATGCGACCATCCTTCTGCGCGGCATCGGAAACTACGACGT
>CACYBG010000189.1 GCA_902772605.1 uncultured Spirochaetaceae bacterium | reverse complement strand
CGATGGCGGTCTGGATGATGTCGTCTGTTCCGGCCGTCAGATTGTGCTTTTACCCACCGGTGCCGGAAAATCCCTGTGTTTTCTGGTTCCTGCCCTGATGCTTCCGGGGCCGACCCTTGTGATATACCCGCTTCTTGCACTGATGGCGGATCAGAAAAGGCGCATGGAGGAGGGAAGTCTTGAAGCGGTAACTTTCAGGGGCGGTCAGAGCGTTGAAGAGAGGGAGGAGAATTTCCGGAGAATCAGGGATGGAGCCAAAATCATACTGGCAAATCCTGAGGTTCTTCAAAGCGAAACGCTGGTCAAAAGGCTTTCTGCGTGCGGAATCAGTCATGTTGCGGTTGACGAGGCTCACTGCGTAAGCGAATGGGGCGATACTTTCCGTCCTGCGTATCTGTTCGTCGGAAAGATAATCAGGGAGCTTGGGGTGAAGGTTGTGACGGCTTTTACTGCAACGGCTTCCCCTACGGTGCTTTCAAGGGTTTCGGAAATCCTTTTCGAAGGTGAGGCGCACATAGTCAGGAGCGATTCGGACAGACCCAACATCCATTACAACGTGATTTACGCATACGACAAGCTTCGTGCGGCTTTCCGTCTGGCAGTCTTTGAATCCAAGCCCCTCTTGATTTTTTGCGGTACCAGGGCCAAATCTGAAGACATGGCGCGTGAACTTGCTGCTTATTATGGAAAGGAAAAGGTTCGCTTTTACCATGCGGGACTGGAAAAATCCGAAAAGACCGCCGTTGAAAAATGGTTTTACGGTCGCGATGATGCAATACTGTGCTGTACCTGCGCATACGGAATGGGCGTGGACAAAAAGGACATCCATACTGTCATCCATCTGGAATGTTCACCTAACGCGGAAGCATACATTCAGGAGGCTGGAAGGGCTGCAAGGGACGGATCGATCGGAAAGGCCATACTTTTGTGGAGTCCTGAGGATTCGCTAAAATTCGGTTCTTATGAAATCGGTAGCCGTCAGAGGGTGATGAAGGATTTTGCCGAAGCGACAACATGCCGACGACAGATTCTGCTTGATGCGCTTGGAGGAGAACAGGCGGTCTGCGATGGATGCGATGTCTGTGAAAGGGGTGTCCCTGCCGATTTTGCCGAGGATGCTGCCTGGGTCCTTGATTTCATTTTCAGGCACAGGAAGCTTTACGGCCGCGAAGAGCTCATGGATGCGCTTGCCGATTATCTGAATGCCCGCGATTCGGTTGCCTTCGGAATGTGCATCTGGGAACACGGTGACATTGAGATGATTCTGGATGCACTGGAAAAGGAAAGGCTTATCAGGAGGTGTCTGTGGCCTTGGTTCGGTAAAATCGACTGCGGTTTCAGGAGGAGGACGAAGGTTCCGTCAATATACTACAGTTCGTGGTGGACGGCGATGGAAAAATTCGAGCTGAAAGTTTACGGACTTCCGGGCAGGTTTAAAAAGAAAATGGCCGGACTCATGAAAAAACATAAGGCCGGCTGAAATATCCGTCTGCAGGGCATGGGAAAAATACGGGCGAAAATCAGTCTTCCTCGTGATCTTCGTCTTCTTCCTCTTCCTTCTTTGGTTTTGGCTTCGGTTTAGGCGTATGGACGACCTTTTGCTTCGGAGGCTTCTTCTTGTATTTTACCACGTATCCGGCCAGCGTAACGAAAAGCAGGAATACTCCCAGTGCGGTCAGTACGCGCCAGTCTTTTATGACATTAAAACATAGCGTCATGAATTGTTGAAAGCTCATAACTATTCTTCGGCATTAATGCAGGTCCTGTTAAGCCATTTTTTTTCTTGGAGGTCATTTCGGCAGCTTGAATCGATAAAGGACGGAATTGGGAAACCGATTATAGCTTGAAAAATGCGTTTTTGTAGGGGTCCTTAATGTAACGAAACGGCTTTTCGTTCATTCATAATGAAGTGCCGGTTGCTTGGTGTGCGCCAGTCCACCGGAAGTCTTTTTTTTCAGGAGGCGATGCTTATGAAGGTGCATAAAGTCGGTTTCATGTCTGCGGCCGTTGTCTTGACGGTCGGATTTTTCATGTCATGCAGGAATGGTACTGAAAACAGGAACGCTTATGGGGCTGAATGCGACGGATTGGAGCTTCTTGAATCCGTTTCCGACGTTCATTTTGCGTTTGTTCCCATGGGAGTGTACATGTCTGCCCTGAATTATGATGACGGCATTCTTTCGGTGTCCATTTCAAATCAGAGCGGAAAGACCATCTCCTATGGCGGGGAATATTATCTTCAGAAGCTTTCTGGAGATGAATGGATTGATTTAAGACTGCCTGAAGGTTATGTGTTTACCGAAGGAGTGAAACGCCTGGGTGATTTGGACGAATCTACCGAAAGCTACGACATTTCCGTGTTCGGTAAGCTTGGGCCGGGAAAATACAGACTGAAGAAAACTGGCATCGACGCAACGTTCACCCTTGTGGAAAAGCGTTGACAGGTCGTAATTCCGTTTACAATTTCGGGGATTTCTGTTAATCTTTGGACTTATATTGGAAAATGGGGGTTTTTATGAAGGTACATTCCGGTGTTAAATCGGTCGTGGCGGCTCTTTTTTTGACGGCTGCAATTTGCACTCCGTTGTCTGCCGTTGAAATTTCCGCATTGGATCTGGAGGACAGCGGTGCCTCAAGGTTCTTCGAGTCGGAACGTGAAGCGCAGGAATTTTTCGGAAGCCTCCTGTACATGTCATATGACGACGGTTATGCTGATTTTGTGTCCCTGCAGGAATCCGTACAGGGTGCATTCAACGGCCCCGATAAAATCAAGATGCTGAAGGAAAAATTCTTGGCAGGTGAAGATGCGTCATTTGCGTGCGACATCGATTCGCTTGGCATTGTAAAATCCATTGAAAAACTGGATGAAAACGGTAGCGGATATGCTGCGGAGATTCCGGTCT
>CACYBG010000188.1 GCA_902772605.1 uncultured Spirochaetaceae bacterium | reverse complement strand
CGGATTTCTTAGTGCCGTTTGCCGTGACTTCAACCTTTGGTGCTTCAATCTGGGCTTCTACCGCACTTAGGTCTGCAGTCGGCTCTTCGTATGGAGCTTCTTCTTCCGTTTCCTCATCTTCGGATTCGACAGCGGCTTCCGTCACGTTTTCATCTGAGCTTTCAGCTTTTGCTGCGGCATCGGTCTTTTTCCTCTGTCCGGCCGGTACGGCTTCTCCGTAGCTTGGAGCCGTAATGTGGACGTCGGAACTTGTCTTTCCGGAAATCACGATTTCAAGGTAATCGTTTATTGACGTTCCTGTGAGGGGATCTATCTTATAGAAGTGGAGCAGGGCGGTTCCCTGAGCCTTTGCACGCAGGGTGAACGTCGTGTCCTTTGAAATGGTGTGTCCGAAATACCTTAAAAGCGTAGTGTTGTCGGTTTCTCCGAGGTACATCCAGCCCTTGCCCGGATATTCCACGTCTATGTACTGGTTCTGTGCAGCGGACATGGAGCGTGAAGGGGTCTGCAAATCCTCCTGCTCAAGCGTTTCAAGACCGTTTCCTGATGAGGATGTAAGTACGGCCTGTTCCTTTTCGTCTGTCGGCTGAGTAGGTTCGGATGAGGTGTTTTCCACGCTGGTTTGGGCGCTTTCGGATGGAGCTACGGTACTTTCCGCCTGAGTAGCTGCATTTACCGTGCTTTCGACGGCTGTTTTTTCGGCATCCCCTTCCGTAACGGTCGCGGCTGTCTGGATTTCGGATCCTGCATCAGGACTGACTTCATACAGGTCATCGCCCGATACGTCCGTAATGAATGAGGGGTATTCTATGTTGTTGTCGGAATAGCTTTCCGCACTCTGGGCGAATGTCAGTGCGCTGATTGAAAACAGCGTCAAAATCAGTCTTGAAGTTTTTTTCATGGAGCCGCTCCTAAAATCTCTTCCACAATGGAGTTGTTGTCTTTTCTCAGCTCATCCATCACCGGGGTGGATGGAACTGCAAACCATCTGTCGACTTCTTCCTGTGGCCAACTGTCGTCGGTCTGACGGGAAAAATAGTAGTCCTCTGTCATGGTGTAGTCCTGCGGCGGGACGAAATCATCCTCGATCGTCAGGACTGAATCAACCGTGTTGACCTTTTTTTTCTTGGTCCCCGAGGAAATGCCTACGACCAGAACGATCGAAATCAGTATGATGACTATGCCTATGATTATCGCAACGGACAGAATCTTGTGGTCTTCAACAAAGTCCCTGAGCCTGTCGATCAGTTCATCAGTCTTTATCATCAGCGTTTTCTCCGTCGGCACCGGATTTTCCTTCCTCGGAAACAGAGGTGCTTTCTTTATCATCGGATTCTTTTTCGGTTTCCATGTTCATTGGAGGCAGGTTTTCTGAAATTTCATCGGAAATTTCCTCAGAATCGGCGTTTTCCGGCTCATTTTCACCTGATTCGACGACGTTTCCATCCTGATCCCGTTCCCTTTTTGGAGGTCTTGGAGGTATTACTATGCCTTCCTCCGGTTCCACATCCTCTTCCACGAAATCGTCTTCGGCTTCAAATGCTGCCTTTCCGTTGAGCATGTCGTCATCCAGACGTACCTGAACGACCTTTGTGACTCCGCTTTCTTCCATTACGACGCCCAGCATGGACGATGCACCGAGAACGGTCTTCTTGTTGTGGGTTATGACTATGTACTGGCTTATTCCGGAGAATGCCCTCAGTACGTTTACAAGGCTTCCGACGTTCTTGTCGTCCAGAGCCGCATCAATCTCGTCAAGGAGGCAGAACGGGCTGGGGCGTACCTGGTAGGTCGCAAACAGGAGTGCCATGGCAGTCATCGTCTTTTCACCTCCGGAAAGAAGGGTGATGTTCTCGAGCTTTTTTCCCGGCGGCTGTGCATAGATGTCGATTCCGGACGTAAGTACGTTTGCGGGGTCCACAAGCCTGAGTTCGGCCCTTCCTCCGTTGCTGAACATGCGCCTGAACATGTTGTGGAAATTCTTCCTGATTTTATTGTACGTGCTGAGGAATAGCTCGGAAGATTTTGTCCTGATTTCCTCGCTTACGCGCACAAGGTTGTCGAGCGATTTCTTCGTGTCCGCATAGCTTGCCTGCTGCCTTTCGTAGCGGTCCTTTTCCTCTGCAAACTGTTCGACGGCCATGAAGTTGACCTGTCCGAGTTCGGAAATCTTCTGTTTCGTTACGCTGAGCTTGTCGCGCAGATCCTTGGGCTGTTCGGTTATGGTGTACATCCTTTCCTCGAATTCCATGAGGTCGCGCGAATAGTTTTCCTGGAAATTCTGCTTTACGTTCCTGATTTCGGTCTCGTTCTGAACGATGCTTACGCTGTAATGCTCAAGCTGTGCCTGATACTTGTTCTTTTCTTCCTGCTTCTTTTTCAGGGTGTCCTGTTTTCCCGATACGCGGCTGTTGCAGTCGTCTATCTGGCTGTCCAGGTCCTTCAGTTCGTTAAGGAGCTTGTCGCCTGCACGCTGGAGTTCTGCAATCTGTTCGTCCAGTTCCTCAAGCTTTTCGTCCAGTTCGTCCTTCTGGCGCGTTTCGTTGTAAAGCTCGTCTTCCTGTTCCTTGAGGCTTGCCTGTTCCGATGCGAGCGTCTTCTTTATGGTGAAAATCTGCTGGTTGCATGAATTTATCTGCTGAATCATTTCGGCCCTGTTTATCTGAAGCTTTGACAGGGTTTCCTTGTATTCGTTGATTTTCTTGGACAGGGTCGAGTTGATTGCCGCAAGTTCTCCGCTTTCCCTGTTGATGTCGGCAATCTGGGCGATGTTCGTGTCTATCGATTCGTCGATGCGCCTTTTCTTGGTGATGATGCCCTCCGGCGAGAGGAATTCATCTATAAACTGAGGCGTAGTTTTCGTATAGCCGTCAAGGTTGTCCTTGAGTTCATCAAGCATCTTCTGTAGGTCGGTGAATGCCTGTACCGCATCTCCGCTGAATTTTGCCGCATCCTTTTCGGAGTGTGAGGGGAGTGAATTGAAGTCCCTGAATATGTTGGCCCTACCGTTGGTGAATATCTTGATTTTTTCAATCTGGGTGTCCAGGGCTTCCTTCGCCTTCCTGTTGTTTGAGGACGAGTATCCCGCATCCTTGAGCTTTGCGTCGAGTTCGGTGACTATGTCTTCCGTTATCGCGGCAAGCTCCTTCTGCAGTTCAGCCCTCTCTGCGTCCAGGTTGTGGATTTTTCCTGAGTTCGTGTTTATCTGCTTCTGGTTTTCATCGATCTGGGCGGATGACTGGGAGATGTTGTCCGTAAAGCTTTCTATGTTCTTCTTGATGTCGTCCAGCTGCTTGTTCTTTTCGTGAAGCTCGGCATTCAGCGTGTCGATGTCGTCGTTGTATTCGTCCAGCCTTTCCCTGGTGTTCTTTATGCGGTTTTCGAGCTGACCGATTTTTTCCCTGATGGAACTCTGCTGCTGCTTGAGCTGGGCCGCCATGGCCTTCTTTCCGTTCTGATCGGCCGCAAGCTTGATTGTCTCCTGCTGCTTGATGCGGATCTGCTCCTGGAGCGCATTGATTTTGTCCGTGTTTTCGTTCAGTGCAGCGTAGATTGCCTCGATGTCCTTTGCCGCGGCATCCCTTTTGGCCGTAGTTTCGGCAAGAATCTGTTCGTGACGTGCCTTGTTCTGCGTAAAGTCCTTGAGTTTCAGGAGCTGAATGTCGAGTTCGCAGTTGAACTTTTCTTCGAGAAGCTTCCTGTACCTGTTTGTCTTTTCGGCCTGCACCTTGAGCGTTTCATAGTTGCGCTTGGTTTCCGCAAGTCCGGACTCAATCTGGGCAAGGTTCGCCCTGGTCTTTTCAAGGTCCTTTTCTGCTTCTGCAACCTCGGCCTTGCTTCTGCTGATTCCGGCGGCTTCCTCGAACAGGTACCTTCTGTCTTCAGGCTTTGAGGAGAGTATCTGGGTGATTTTTCCCTGCTCCATGACCGAATATGCGGACTTTCCGATACCCGTGTCCATGAACAGCTTCCTGATTTCCGTTGCCGTTGCCTGCCTTCCGTTGATGAAGTATTCGTTTTCACCGGAACGGTATAGACGCCTCCTTATGGCAATCTCGCTGTCGTCAACCGGAAGGAGTTTGTTTTCGTTTGAAATGGTAAGGGTGACTTCTGCAAGAGAAAGTGCAGGACGCGAATCCGTACCGTTGAAAATCACGTCCTCCATGCTTGCTGCCCGAAGGTTTTTTGAGCGGTTTTCGGCAAGCACCCATTTGATTGCGTCCACTACGTTGCTTTTTCCGCATCCGTTCGGTCCGAGCAGTGCGGTTATTCCATCGGTGAAATTGATATGCGTACGGTCGGCGAATGATTTGAAACCGAATATTTCAAGACTTTTAAGAAACACAGAATTCCCTCTACAACAAAGGACCCGGCCTGATTTGACCATGTCCTGTAAATTTTTCCCGTGAGAATTATATCAGCATGCAAGCTGTTTAACAATAGGTATGGCTGAAACTGAGACCGTTCCAAGGGCCATGAATGGGGTGAACGGCAGTGCCCTGTCCTTTCCGTACCTTCCCGAAAGCTTCAGGACCAGGAAAAACAGTCCGCAGTAGACGGCCGAAAGGATGTATCCTGCAAACGCCCAGAGCGGTCCTGCATAGAGTCCGCACACCAGCGAGTACTTTACGTCCCCCCATCCAAGTCCGTTTCCTGCGAATTTCCTTACGAGCATGAAAAGCCCGAATGAAAGTGCCGCCGCCACCAAATGGAGAATGGCGTCCCAACCCGTAAATGCGATGAAGTATGCCGAAAGAACCGCCGCCCCGACGTACACGAGCATGTCGGGTATCTTCATCGTCCTTATGTCCCATACGACTATGGGAATGGAAAATGCCATGAAGATTGCTGAAGCGATGAAAATCGGGTTGGAGCGGATGAAGTCAATCATGACTTTTTCTCCGTTTCCCGTGCTTTTTCTTGGGCCTCTTTATCCTCTCGTAGAATTTCGTTCCTTCGGCGGAATCCCTTTTTCCCCTGTGTCCGGATGAAGGCTTTCTTTCCGTTTTCTCCGTTTTTTCATCCACCGGCTTTTTCGGACTTTCGTTTCCTTCGCTGACGGGGACTTCATCATCTTCCTCGTCGTACATCTGCACTTCGGAGGCATCCATCACCTTTCCGTCGTACAGAATCTTCGGATAGACCGTAAGCTTGAGCTTCTTTTCGAGCCTTGCATACTGTTCCATCTCGAACTCGTCGCCGATTACGCAGTTTATTCCCGTCTGTCCGGCCCTGGCAGTCCTTCCCGCCCTGTGGATGAAGAAATCGAATTTTTCCGGCAGGTCCATCTGCACGACATGGGTGACCCCCGCAATGTCGAGTCCCCTGGATGCAAGGTCCGTGGTTACGAGTATCGGGGTCTTTCCGCTCCTGAACCTGTCTATGGCCTCTTTCCTGAGGTTCTTGTCGATTTTTGCGCTGAATCCTTCGACTTCAATCTTCCTGAACCTGAGTTTTTCGACTATGTTGTCTATCTGGTCGGCCCTGGCGGTGAAAACCATCATCTTTTTGGGCTTTACGGCATGTATGAAGCTTCTGAGTGCGTCAATCTTGTCCCTGCGCTGTGAGAATATTGCCCAGTGGGTGATTTTCTTTCTCAATATGTCTTCTGCCGGAAGAGTTATGAGGGTGATTGCGTTTTGTCCGCCTTCCCTGATGTCGTCGCTTGAGCCTTCAAGTCCGTCCCTTGCCTGTTGGAGTATCCTTCTGGTGTAGTCGCTGACCGTGGCAGAATTTCCGATGAGCTGAACCCTTCGCGGAAGCCTTTCGAGCAGTGCCTCCGTATCGTCCCTCAGTTCTGGACTCAGAAGCCTGTCCGCCTCGTCAAGAACCAGGGTTTCGACATGGTCAGCCTTAAGCTTTTTCAGGTGGATGAGTTCCAGAAGCCTTGATGAGCCTCCTATCACTATCTGGGGCTTTTCCTTGAGCATCTCGATCTGACGGGATATCGGCGCCCCTCCTATGCACAGGATGGCCTTTATTCCGCTTACGAGCTGAAGCTGCTGCTTTATCTGCGATGCAAGTTCGTAGGTGGGGGAGGCGATAAGCACCTTGACGTCCCTGTGAGGATTTTCCTCGGATTCAAGTTTCTGAATCAGGGGCAAAAGGTATGCAAAGGTCTTTCCCGTTCCCGTTTCGCTCTGAAAAAGTATGTTCCTGCGTTCCGAAACAAGCGGAATCACGTGCTGCTGTACTGCAGTCGGTTCCTCTATGCCTATCTTCAAAAGTCTCTGCCGGATGTCTTCCGAAATCCCGCAATCTGAAAAATTAATACTCATTTTTACAGTATAGCATAATTCGTTCCGTTTGTGGTATACTGTAGGAATGAAAGTTGGAATAGATACGTTTGGCTGCGATCACGGCAGATCCGGTTTGGGCTCATACCTTTCATCGCTCGTGCACAACCTTCCGTCCGGAGGGGATGTCGATTTCGAGCTTTTCGGACCGGAAGTAGACCGCTATACATACATGGGCGACAGGGATTTCCGTTTTGAGCCGGTTTCCGTACCTGACAGCCTGACAGCCGAAAGATGGTGGCACATATTCAAGGCGAACAAATTCGGCAGGAAACAGTCATACGATGCAATCCTGTATGCTGCGGGACCAAGGATGATTCCAAAGAAATTCAAGATACCCGGCGTTGCAGTGGCCAACGACATCGTAAGCAGCCTTCTGATGCAGAACGACGACTGGTTTTTCCGCCGTCAGATGATGAGGGGGCTTTCTCATGTCGACTGCATAATCACGCCGAGTCAGTACGTCAAGAAGGACCTTGAAAAATCAAACATCAAGTGCAGGAAGATAGTCGTAATCCACAGCGGCATAGACCACAGCCTGTTTTATCCGGCTCAGGATATCGACACCGGTTCGCAGACCGTAGACATAAAGCCTTTTGCAATCAAGAAGCCCTACATCGTATATGCAAGCAGGATGGAAAACCAGGAGAAAAAGCACGTGGAGCTTGTAAAGGCATTCACGATGTTCAAGGAAAAGACACACCTTCCGCACAGGCTCGTTCTTGCAGGATCCGAATCCAAGTACGGGGAGCAGGTTCACAAGGCGGTGTTTGAATCCAGTGCAGCCGGAGACATATTCATAACCGGATATTTTCCGCATGAAAGTTTCCCTGAACTCTACAGGTGTGCAGAGGCGTGCGTATTTCCGTCAGTCACTGAAGGGGCAGGGCTTTCCGTCCTTGAAGCGATGGCTACCGGCATTCCTGTTGCATGTTCCGATTCGGGCGCACTGAAGGAGCTTGCGGGGCAGCATGCGGTTTTCTTCAATTCGGACGACATAGAGGACATGGAGTCTGCCATAGAGAAGGTGATTCTGGATGATTCCCTCAGGACGAAGCTCATCGACGGAGGATTGGAATGGTCGAAGAGGTTTTCGTGGGAAAAGAATGCAGCCGCTACCGTGGACGTGTTCCATCAGCTCGGGGTTTAAGGTCCGTGTCAGTTTTTTCAATCGATTCGGTTTAAAATGAAAAAAGACCGCTTGGGATCAACCTAAACGGTCTTTTTTTTATGAAAGGTTCATCATGCAGATTTCTGATCCACCAGAAGGCTTTCAACGTTCTCGATGGAAGTCTGGTTCACGATGTCCTTTGTGATTACGAGCTTTTTCTTTCCGTCGATTGAAGGAATCTCGAACATTATGTCGAGAAGGATCTTTTCGACTATTGCGCGAAGACCCCTGGCTCCGGTCTTGTTCTTGATTGCTATGTCTGCAAGCTGGTCGATTGCTTCCTCATCGAAGGACAGGTCTACGTCGTCGATTGCAAAACTTGCCTGGAACTGCTTTGTGATTGCGTTCTTCGGTTCTGTAAGTATCTTCTTCAGGTCGTCCTTGTCCAGCTCCTTGAGTGCACAGGTCATTGGAAGACGTCCGATGATTTCAGGGATAAGTCCGAATTTCACGAGGTCGTCCGACGTAACCTG
>CACYBG010000187.1 GCA_902772605.1 uncultured Spirochaetaceae bacterium | reverse complement strand
GGATATTTCGACATGAAGGCATACGAAGCATTCAACGACGGAAAGATGGTTGACTACATCCCAAGCGATGCGGACATCAAAAAAGCAACCGACGCGATTCCTCGCTTCCCGGGAAATGAATTTTAATTTCCAGCCATAAAAAAATCAGGCGATCGGATGAAAAAATTCCGACCGCCTTTTTTATCGGCATCCAAATCGCATCAACGCTTTTTCGAAGTGGCATTCACGATTTTATCCACGTTGTAAAAATATGAATCCACATTACCCTCATGCCAGCTTGTATAAACGACAATCAGATTCAACTGCGGTACGACGAAAATATATTCACCGCCATATCCCTGCGCATTGTAACCGAGATATCCTTCCTTACCGTAATTTCTCAGCCACCATTGATATCCGTATCGCGAGCCGTTTCTCCTTGCCTGAATCGAAGTCGAATCCTTCACCCATTTTTCAGGAATGACCTGAACTCCATCCCATTTTCCGCCGTTCAAAAAAAGCAGTCCGAATCGACCCATATCGTATGCGGTCATTGAAAAACCGTTTCCTCCGTCACCGACACCCTGAGGATCCGTTCCAAGTCCGGCAGAACTGATTCCGATTTTACCGAACAGAACTTCCTGCGCATAATCAAGAAGTTTTTTTCCCGTCGCTTTTTCCAATATGGCTGAAAGAAGATGCGTGTTTCCCGTCGAATATTCAAAATACGTTCCCGGGCTTGCTGTCATCGGCCTTGAAAGTATGAAGTCAATCCAATCGGAACTCCTCCTCCACTGCGACCAGATTTTTGAATCGGTTCCGACCAGACCGGACGTGTGGTTCAAAAGCTGCTTCAAGGTTATTTTTTTCATCGCCGGATATTTTGATTTTGAAATTGCCGGAAGATAGTCAGCAGCATAATCGTCCACGGATTTTATGTAACCCTGCTCGATTGCAATTCCGACAAGCGCACTCGTTATGCTTTTTGAACATGACTGCAAGGTAAAGACAGATGACTGGCCGTAGCCTTCCTTAAAATATTCGTCTACGATTTTTCCGTCCCTGATGATTACGCACGAATAAACGTCGTCGTCAAAAGATGAAAAGACCTTTTCGATGACATCCCTTTTTATCCCGCTTTCTTCCGGCGTGCTTTTTTCCCATTCAAATCCAAATGCTCCTGCACATGCAGCAATTAACGTTGCACATGCAAGCGTAACCTTTATTCTTTTCCTCATCTCGGTCACCCCATCAAATTATCTGATCGGAATCGGGGAATTAAGCAGAATCAATTCCGAAATGCACGTGTCCTTATATTTCGTTCCCGGCCACACTTCAAGTATTTCTATGGTCAGATTCCTGTCGAACCAAATTGAATTTGTCAGTGAGCTCCATGAAGTGGAAAGGTCCCATTCACGGTTTCCGATGTTGACCAGCTCTGCAACGTCCAATATGTTCGAATCCATTACGGTCTTGAATTTCCTGTCGGGAATATCGAACGTACCGATTTCCTTGTCATCTGCATAAAGCCTGATTTTCTTCACACGACAGTTTTCGGTGTATGTCTTTTCGTTTTTCCTGAATCCGTTTACAAGAATCAGCTGGGTGATATTCGTGTGCTTGTCTACAGTGAACGTTATCTTTTCACCCTTTCCGACATCCGGAACCCCTTCAACCCATGGAGTCATGTAATCGCCGTCAGAAAGGCACCATTTGCTGTATTCCGTATTTCCCTCAACCAGCATCGAACTTACCGAAATCTCAGGCCATATCCTGTAGTTTCTTATCATCTCGGAAGCATACCAGTTCCTGATGTTGTACGAAATTTCAAGCGTCCTGTGTTTTTTCAAATCGAAATTCCTGAATGTTTTCGTAACGACATTTCCGGTATTGCAATTTATGTCCACGCCAGAAACTCCGGTAATCGTTCCGCCGTAGCCCGCAATATCGGTTTTATCAATCGTTAGCGTAAACTCGTCGATTATTCCGTTTCCAAAACTCAAAGCCGGAAAAAGATTGTACTTGAACACGTTGTCGCTGAATCTGCTTACGACATGGGTTCCGTTCGACTGGGTCTTTATCTTGTACGTGATTTCCAGATTCAAGGTCTTACCGGGCTTTAAATTCAATTTCGAATATTCGTTGAAAGTTGAGATGAAAGGCTCGTTCACGTCACGCTCCATCTCATCGATTCTCAACGTGGCATCAAGCGCTTTTCCGTCTGCCGAAATCATATAATATTCGGGATACACCTCGCCCCAACAGTCCGCAACGTTGAATGCAAAATCAATGTTCTTTTCCCGCGACGACTTGTTTAAGAGACTGTAATTGCAATTGACTATCGCAAAATCATTCACGAAACTTATCTTCAGTTTTTCAGACTTCAACTGAATTTCCGGATCGTTCGCAAAACTTACGCTTCCGCCTTTGTCCTGAATCCTGACATCATTCCATGGGATTCCGCCGTTTGAAAATGCAAGCTGGCACAAAATGCACGTCAAGACAAAAATCGTAACCTTTTTCATTTTTCCCTCCAATTTTGTTGATGCATTTCATTTCTGCAAATTCAATTCTACCCGAATCCCACCGCAAACTCAAGGTTAAAGCTTGAACCTGTCCAGCTCCGAAGTGATGTTCCGCACGGATTTTTTATTTGCCTCGGCCTTTTCACGGACGGTTGAAAATGAATCGGAAAAACTCTTTACGACGTTTTCAGACTCAACGACAGACTCGTTTACCTGACCCGCAAGCGAAACGACTTCATTCAGGTTGTGCATTATCTCCTCGGTATAACTCGCCTGATTTCTTGCAAGACCGTTCACATCCTCAATCTGACGCACTATCACCTTCGTACTGTTCAGTATCGAACCTGCATCCACAGACTGTTGCGAAACCGTCCTGGAAATTTCCTGAACGACCTGACTCTGCTCTCCGATATCGTTCTGAATCTTACTGAATGCATTGCTGGTAAGTTCCATGTTTGAAGAACCCGATGCCATGGACTTTGCAATCTCGTTTATAAGATTGCTGATATCCTTTGCAGACCTCTGCGTTGATTCGGAAAGCTTTCGTATTTCATCCGCAACGACGGAAAATCCCTTACCGGACTCTCCCGCATGTGCAGCTTCAATTGCGGCATTCATGGCCAGAAGGTTTGTCTGGGAAGCAACGGACTGAATCACCTTGATGACCTCAATCATCCTGTTGGACATGTCGGAAATTCCGTTTATGATTTCCTGGGTCTTCTTGACCTCTGCACTACCGGAAATGGACTCCTCGGTCAATTCGGTCGAAAGCGTCTGAGCGCGTGCAATGAGGTTCGTAATCGACTTGAAGTTGTCTACCATTTCAGTCATCGAACCCGCATTTTCCTTTTCGGACTTCGATTGGTTTTCGGTGAATCCGCTGACCTTAAGCGCATCGGAACTCAATTTTTCCACGCCAGTATTTACCGATCCCAAAAGCTTTGTCTGATTGAAACTTTCGGAAGTCATAGCATGGAAACTTTCGACAATCTGCGTAATGTCCTTCGACGAACTTTCCGTCAGAGTCAAAAGTTCCTCCGCACTGTAATCGACGGAATTCGTTTCTTCCCTCAGCTTCAAAAGCGAATCCCTCAGCGAATCCATCAGAAGATTAACCTCGGACATCAGCATTCCAAAGTCGTCGAACACGCCTATGTAAATGCGGCTCTTCAAATCTCCCTCGGTCCTAAGCTTGACGATTTTTTCGATTGTCATTCCGAAACGATTCTTGAGCTGGCGCAGATTCATCAGGACGAGCGGAAGGCATATTACGATTCCCTGAATAAGTGAAAAAGCCGCCTTACCCAGAAATTTGTCCATGGTCCACCCATGTCTGACGGCACTGTATCCAGAACAGAAAACATGCCATGCAACGGTACCGATTGCGATGACCATTGTGCGACCGACGCCCATTGAAACCGTCGTGGTCCTGAATTCCCTGCACGAAACGAGCTTGAGCTTAAGCATTTCCTTCCCTGAAAGCGTCATGAAGCATCTGACCGAATACTGAACGGCAACCAATCCGTAGAACATAATCAGAACCATTATCACCGCAAGATCCATCCCGTTGTAGTTGACCTTGCCCGCAAGCCGCTTGATTATGATTGTCGTACCGTTACCGATAGGATATCCGACCATAAGCGCAATCGTCGTAATGATTCTTATCTTCTTGAGTATCCCGTCGATTCCCTTTTTTTCTTCTTCTGTAATTTCAGCCCTCTCCGCTTTCTTAATCATCTGCAGAAGGGGCTTCATCACCCTGTATCCGATTATAGCGATTACAACTGAAATTCCCGTGGCAGGACCCATCGTAGCACCAAGACTTCCTACCCATTCGATCCATTCTCCGCCCTTTATCTGAGTCACTTGCAATGATGAAAGCAAAGGAACGCCAATGATCGTACTGATTCCAAACAGCAACATGTACACTTGAAACAGATTCATCCTTTTTCTCCATAATCTCTAGATTTTCTACTTTTATTATAACTAATAAAACCCCTTTGTCAAAATATATTTTCCGTTTAAGTTAAAATTTAAAGAAAAGAAACTAAATTTCAGAAAAATTTGCTAAATTTGGGCGTGTGCCCCTCCAAAGTCGGGTCACCGGGCTTTCCAGGGCTACGGCTTTCGCCTTCGACCGCCTCCGGCGTTCCGCTACGCGGCCCTTCCAATCCCTCACGCAAAAACCGGAAATTCAAACCCTAAAAAACTTGCAAATGAACGCATTTCACTTTTAAAGCGAGAATGCTGCGTGTCATGACCTTCATGCTGTCCGTAATGTGCCCGGTAACTTCAGAAAGCACGTTCATCTCCTTCACCAGATGATCTGTTCCGTCCATGATTTCATCGGAATTGTTCTTGACCAGAATCGTGGAATCGGAAATGTGCTTCATCGACTCAAGCACCTGCTAGTTTCCTTCATTCTGTTCATCCATTGCATTCTTGACCACAAGCTCCTGAGAACTTGACTGTTCCGCAAGCTTTCGAATTTCATCCGC
>CACYBG010000186.1 GCA_902772605.1 uncultured Spirochaetaceae bacterium | reverse complement strand
GGTCGCGGCTTTGGTTCTGGTCGCCTGCTTCACGTTCATGCTGAGAAAATTATTTTTGGGACAGGGTGGAAATCTTTTGTACTGGATCCCGATAATTCTTGTCGCAGCATTGGACACCGTTCTGATTTTGATGAGACGAAAAGAATCCCTCAATGTCTTCGTTCTGATTTTTGAGATTGCATCGATTGTTTTGTTTGCGGTCGGGAAGTTTTTGAAATAGACTCAATTTCGAGTTTTAAAAGCCCCCGTCATCGAGATGTCTAAAAAGCAGATTTTGCCATAAGGTATTGAATCCTCCGCCCGATTAAATACTTATAATGCAATAATATGGATTATCGGGGCATGTTTGATAATGATGGTTTTTGAACTTTTTGGACAGCTTCATCTTAAAAAGATATTGTTGTCCAAAGCCTAATAATGAAATATTTCATTCTAAAAAAACGACTTTCGGCAAAACAAATTGCCTGTGGATTACAAACTTTCATAAGTCCATCATTTTGAAAATATAGACCCAGCCCTCCTGCCACAGTTTGGAAGATTCCCGGCTCAGAGTTTCATAGACAGGAGAGTTGTAGAATTTTAAAATTGAGTCTTTCAAAGAAAGAGACTCTCTTCTATTTAATTCCGCGCAAATTTTGGAAACCTTGCTTGGAATAAAAAGATGGACATTTTCCTGTGTAACTTTTGGACGCATTATGCAAATACCTCTTCTGATTTTATGAAGTGCAAATATTTTAGTGCTTTTTCCGTATGAAAGCAAATCTGGTCAACGTATTTCCATGTCATCAACTCTTCAAGAAGTTCCCGTTTGTTCAAAAATCCGGCTTCATAAAGATTTAGGCTCTCATACACATTGTCATTCGCAACGGCTCCCATGACAGCATCATAATCGTAGGTGAAAGCGATGTTCTGACGGTTTGACATTACGAAATCAAGCCATGCCTCATCTGCTTTATGAAACACTTTTGACTTCAAATCGCTTGTCTTGAAAATTTGATTGTCCATTTCGAAAAATGATACGACAGCCCTTTCGTAATGGAACCGGTCTTTTTTTATAAGTGACCATCTTTTTGCTTGGTCAAAATCAGTCGTCACATAAAAACCGCTTCCAAAGTCCATCGGATGTGCTGGATTTAAAATCTTCGGCTCTGATACTTCTGTAAATCCACCATGGTAAACTTGCATCACTATTCTCCCGTTTTTATGAAGTCTTCAATTGATGCCAGGATATATGATTTTCCCTGCGTGTGAAGGACATCGTAATGGTTGGAAAGAAAATCGAAAACATTTTTGCTCGCGAAACTGTTCGCAACATCCCGTCCGGAAAGATTGTTCGCCGCAGCATATTCTTCTATGCACCACGAGATAAAAGATGCTTTCTTTTCAAAAAGGTCGTCTGGCATTTCACGCTCCTGGTATTACAATACCATGTTTTTGAAAAAGAAAATAGGGCATTTCTAAAACTTACCATGAAATCTTCGAGATGCCCATCGAGTGAGTTAATAAGTCGGAAATTTGATAAATTACAAAATCGCGTCCAAAAAATCTGCGAGCTTTTTCTGCTGGTCTTTGGTAAGCCGGTTCCAGCGTTTTAAAACATCAACCTGTTCCTGAGAAAGTTTTTCGGAAAAACATTCGTTCTCAATGAAAAACTGCGAGAGCGTAATGCCAAACGCATTGCATATATGTTCCAGCGACGGAATCGAGGGAATGAGGTTTTTCCTATACCATGAAGAGATTGTTGACTGGGTTAATTCTGCGCGCTCGGCAAGTTCATATTCACTCCAACCTTTTTCAAGCCGCATCTCGGTTATTTTTTGAAGTATATCCATAATTCTATCTTACGATTATGCGTTATTTATATCTTGAAATTTCGTTGACGGATAATAGGACTGGTAGTATAGTTCATTACGAATATTCGTTATAGTTTTTGGGACTTTTTAATATCAAGGAGAATAAAGTTATGGCAAGAGTATACAAGACCGTTATTGTAAACGGCAAGCCTATGAAATCTTATCAAAAATTATTTCATCAGCCGGAAGCCATTTTACAGAACGCAGGGTTTCCGACGTTAGCCAGGCAGCGTTTTCATGCTCAAGCTGCTCCAGATTTCCGCTCACCACTTGGCAGACAAAGCAGTGCATCGAAAGATGAAAGTCAGGATACTCATATTCGATTGTACCGATACAGTCCCCAACTTTAATTTGTGTGGCAAGCCCCTCGCGGATTTCGCGCTCAAGGGCAGCTTCTGGGCTTTCGCCAGCTTCGATTTTTCCGCCGGGGAATTCCCACCCAT
>CACYBG010000185.1 GCA_902772605.1 uncultured Spirochaetaceae bacterium | reverse complement strand
GCACTTAAAACCCTCTTCTCCCTCAAGGAAAACGAGACAAGCCAGCCGTTCGTACTCGGTTCAAACGTAATCGTCGCAAAGTGCATCTCCGTAACAAAGGATGACGTAAACGAAAAGGACGGATATTCTGCAGAAGCCGCAAACTATGACCGTGGAAGCGCATCAGTTGCAATCATGACTTCCAAGGATCTGAAGAACGACTTCTTCAAGGCATATCAGAAGTACTTCACAGGTTCATACTGATTCGTTTTATGACAGAAGAAAACAAGCCCCGTCTGGTCGAAACCGGTTCGGGGTTTTCTATTTTACAGACGGTCGAATACAGGGGCCGATTCCTCTACTCAAAATACAGCCCCGACCGCTCGATAAATTCACTGATTCAGAAACTCGAACTCCTCCCCTCGACTTTGGTCATAATCAATTCGCCGGTACTGTTCTACGGACTGACAGCATTGATTCAGAAGCTTCCCGACGACTGTGAAATACTTGCAGTGGAAGATGACGCAAACCTTCTTTCACTTGCACGAGACTCGCTCGAACGGCTCAAGTCGGAAAATCCGCAGATAGACTTTTCATGCACGGCGCTTTTTTCAACTTCGAACCTTTTGGAACTGGACGGATTCATAAGGAAAAAAATCAACTCGGGAAAGATACGCAGGGCAGTAAGTCTGGATTTTTCAGCAGGAAAATCTTTCAATCCGCAGATTTACTCGATGATTTTTTCCGCCGCTCAGGAAATAATCGCTACGTTCTGGAAAAACCGCATAACGCTCGTAAAAATGGGACGGCTTTTTTCAAGGAACATATTCTCAAACCTGCACGCCCTTGATTCCGAATTGATTTTGAACAGGGTCGAAAAATCGGTCGAAAAACCCATATTGGTATGCGGAGCCGGTGAAAGCCTGGACGTAAGTCTGGATCCGTCATCACCGTTTTACAGGCCTGCAATGGACGGCTCGCTTTTCATAATGGCGGTGGATGCATCCCTCACGGCAATCATGGACAGGGGCATAAACGTAGATGCAACGGTCGGACTTGAATCGCAGTTTGCAATACAGAAGGCCTACATCGGAAGCGAAGGATCTGAAACCGTATTTTTCGCAGACTTATGTTCAAGGCCTCAGGTTCAGAGGATGCACAAAGGAAGGACGGTCTGGTTCGTTTCGGAATTTGCAGAAAACGCATTCATGGACAGGATAAAATCAGTTCTTCCCGATTCCATTCCGCCGCTCGGTTCAGTCGGTCTCGCCGCCGTTCACATTGCACTCAGACTCAGGAAGGATGCTTCAGTTCCCGTATTCGTCACCGGACTTGATTTCAGCTACAGCATAGGAAAAACCCATGCAAAAAATACTCCGGCCCACAAGTCAAGGCTTTTTTCATCGGACAGGCTTTCACAGATTGATGCAATAGACGCAGCATTTTCACCGGCTTCATCCCTTGTTCAGGGAAAGGACGGAAAAACATACGCAAGCTCCCCCGTCATGCTTTCCTACAGGCAGATTTTCGAAAACAGTTTTTCAAGGTCGGAAAACATATTCGATGCCGGCGCATGCGGATTGGAACTTGGCATAAAAAAAATCGACGGACGCGATGCCGAAGGGATTTTAAACGGATTTCCCGGTGCGCAAAATCCATGTGACAGACGAAAGACCTTCGCCAAAAAGATAAGTGAACTCAGGGCCGATTCCCCGCATGAAAAATCGGCAGGGGCATTCCTTGAAAACGAAAAAAAGTCGCTTGAAAAACTTCGCGACCTGCTTTCATACGGTGAAAAATCGATTTGCATGGAAAAAGATTCCACGCTTTCCGAACAGATTGAAAGGCTCCTTTACGGCCGTGAATACCTTTACCTGCATTTCCCCGACGGATACAGGCTTTCCATGGACCCAGGCTTTCTGAAGCGCATCAGGGCGGAAATCGACTCGTTCCTAAAAATGATTGACGGTTGACGCCGATTAAAAACGCCAACCGCCATATTTTCAGTTGTCTTCCTTTTCCTTAAGGACTGCAAGGAATGCACTCTGCGGAAGCTCCACGTCTCCAGCCATGAGCATCCGTTTCTTACCTGCCTTCTGCTTTTCAAGGAGTTTCCTTTTTCGCGTGACGTCGCCTCCATAGCACTTTGCAAGGACATCCTTTCTGACGGGATTGACAGTCTCGCGTGCAATTATCTGGCTTCCGATGGCTCCCTGTATCGCAACCTTGAACTGCTGTCTTGCAATCTCACCCTTGAGGCGTTCACAGACGACCTTTGCCCTTTCAACTGCACTCGGACGGTAACAGAGCTGGGCCAGTGCATCCACGGGTTTTCCGTTTATGAGTATGTCGATTTTTACAAGGTCTGTCGGCCTGTAGTCTATGACCTCGTAATCGAAGCTTGCATATCCGCGGCTGTAGGACTTGAGCTTGTCGTAGAAATCAAACAGCACTTCGGAAAGCGGCATCTCGTAAGTGAGTTCAACGCGCTTTTCATCCAGATAGTTCATGTTTTTCTGGGCTCCCCTCTTCATGCGGCAGAGTTCCATTATCGGTCCCAGATATTCAGACGGAGTGATTATGCTCGCACTGATGTACGGTTCCATCGAAGACTCAATCTTTCCCTCCGGAAAATCGGCAGGATTATCGACTTCAATTTCATCATGCCCGGCCTGCTTGACCCTGTATGCAACGGAAGGTGCCGTAAAGATTATGACCTGATCGAAATCCCTTTCAAGCCTTTCCTGAATTATTTCAAGGTGAAGGAGTCCGAGAAATCCGCAGCGGAAACCGTTTCCAAGCGCAAGTGAATTGTCCTTTTCATATACCAGGGATGCATCGTTGAGCTTAAGCTTTTCCATGCTTTCCTTGAGTTCTTCGTAATCGTTGGAATCAATCGGATAGATTGAAGAGAACACGACCGGCTTTACGTCCTTGAATCCGGGGAGAGGCTCCGGTGCAGGATTTGATGTAAGCGTAACGGTATCTCCGACCCTGACATCGGAAACGGTCTTGATTCCTGCAATCAGGTATCCTACGTCTCCGGCTTCGAGCATTTCGGTTTCCTCATACCTGATTTTGAATATTCCCGTCTGCTCGACCTTGTACTGGGTTCCGGAACTCATGAAAGTGATTGAATCGCCGGGCTTTACGCGTCCTTCCATAATCCTAACGTGAACGATGACACCCCTGTATTCATCGTAATGGCAGTCGAAAATCAAGGCCTGAAGAGGTGCCGACGAATCGCCCGTTGGAGCCGGAAATTTCGTTACGATTGCTTCCATCAGCTCGTCGATTCCCTGACCGGTCTTTGCAGAAACGAGCATCGCCTCCGAAGAATCCAGACCAAGGTCATGGTCAATCTGATGCTTTACGCTTTCAACGTCCGCACTTGCCAAATCAATCTTATTTACGACCGGAACTATTGCAAGATCCTGTTCCAATGCCATGTACATGTTGCTTACGGTCTGGCTTTCAACGCCCTGAGTCGCATCAATCAGAAGAAGCGCTCCCTCACAGGATGCAATTGCACGGCTGACTTCATAACTGAAATCAACATGTCCGGGAGTATCGACGAAATTCAGTTCGTAATCATGACCGTCCTTTGCATGGTAAGGAATCGTTACGGCCTGACTCTTGATGGTTATTCCCCTTTCACGCTCAATGTCCATGCTGTCCAGAATCTGATTCATCATCTGGCGTTCCTCAATGATTTTCGCCTTCTGAATCAATCTGTCCGCAAGAGTTGATTTTCCGTGATCGATGTGGGCGGTAATGCAGAAATTCCTTTTATATTTCAGTTCAACCATTTCTTCCTCTCTATGATATGGGTACTTATGTTATTGTTAACACTGAATGAGCATACGGGAGTATGCTGCTCGCTTTCGGATTATTCACCGTTTCCTTATGTTTTAGAGGTTCCCATAAGTCTACGCATAAATCGATTTGAAATCAAGCAACAGCGCAAATTTAATTTTAAATTTTAAAGATACATCGAGCCTTCCAGCGGAATCTGCAGGGACATGGCGTAATCCAGATAGCCCTGCTTTTTCTTTTTTGCGTACAGTACTATCTGAAGATTGTTCTTTTCCTTGTCGACTTCAACGTTTGCAATCTGCACCATATCGCCTTCACTGAATCCCGAACTGTCGGCAGTCGAATTTTTCAGGACCTTCGTTACCGAATAGAGGTTTTTGTTCGAAGCTGATGAACGGACAAGTTCCATTCCCATTATCGGATACAGGGATGAATAAATCAGGTCGCCGGAATAGAACGAATATCCCGGATTTGACGGTCTTGAAGCAAGATAAACCGGTACGGTCCTTGATTTTCCGTCCGAATCGGAAACCGTCACACTGATTATGGTTCCCTCGCTTTTTCCAAGAAGCTGAAGGTGAAGTTCATCCATGGACAGAACCGGTTTTCCGTCAACGTGAGTAATCAGATCGCCTTCCTTAAGCCCTGCAAACGAAGCTTTTCCGCCCGGCATTACGTAAAGCATTTCAACGCCTTCATTCCTGGCCCCGGAACCTGACATGCGACGGGTCTTTCCATATGCTTCCATCCAGCCATGCTTGCGCTTACCTCCGTCAAAAAGGTACGGAAGTTCTGCCTTGAGGCATTCGACCGGTATGGCGAAATTCAGTCCCTGATAGTTCTGGACACCTGCAAATACGACGGCCTTAACGACACCCTTTGCATCAATCATCGGACCGCCTGAATTTCCGGGACTTACGGCGGCATCAATCTGAAATACTTTTCCAAGCGGCAGAAGGTCCCTGTCCGTTGCAGAAACGATTCCTCCCGTAAGCGTGTTGACAAGTCCAAGCGGTGAACCGATGACGAAAATGCTGTCCCCGGTTTCCAGTTCAGAACTTGATCCGAGCGTAAACACGAAAGGAGCGTCAACTTCGGTCTTGAGAAGTGCAAAATCCATCGCAGGATCATAGCCCACCACCCTGGCCGGAATGCGCGTATCCGAATCTTCTGCAAGAGTTACGTATAGTTTTGCATATCCGTTGTACGCAGGATTTACGCAGTCGGAAATTACGTGATGATTGGTGATTATGTATCCGTCGCCGCTTATGAAAAATCCGCTTCCGAGAACGGTATCCTTGAATCCCAATCCGCCTTCAATCTTTATGCCCTTGTCCACGAATATCGTGACCGTTCCGTTTATGATTTTGGAAACCTTGTGTCCGTCCTGAACGTTTTTTTCCGTAGGCATGGTTGATTCGAACATGCTCATGAGTCTTTCGGAATCATATTCAAGAAGCGAAATTTTTCCACTGCAGACCGCAACAAGAGAATCATAAATCCTGCGCGCCTCAAGATATTTCTTTTCCTTTAAGGATGATTTATAAAGTTCGACGACGGCATCCTCACATCTGCCGAAAGTTTCCTGCGACCCGGAAAAATCAGGCGCATTCCTCAAAAGGATGCATGAACGCCACAGAGCTTCCACCGGATTTTTTTTCAGCATGAGATCAATCGTCTTGACTTCATCCTTCAGGACATCTTCCTGAGTGTAGTTGATTGCGGCAAAAGCAAGGTCCCTTGCATCGGTGGTTTTACAGGAAAAAACAATCGATGCAAGGGCTAGAGTCGAAACAGCCGTTAAAAGACGCTTATGAAAAATGCCAGCGGTGAAAAATTTCATCAAACAAACCTTCCGATCGGTCATTCACTGATTATCATGCCGAAATTCTGCTCACCGATTCTTACGGCAAGCACGCGGTGAACCTTATCGCTTACCATGACGGTCCCACCCTTTGCGGCGTTTGCATTCAGGGCCTGAAGCGCAAGTCTGGTGAGTGAAAGGGAACCCTTTTCACCGATCCAGTAGAACCTGTATGTATTGTCCTCGCTGATTTCGAATTTTTCGATGGCCGTATACACTGATTTCGGAACTCCGTTTTCACTTACGACATGGACAAGGTTACTGTCGTTGTCAAAGAACATTGATTCTTCAACCACAGGAGCATCGGCATCATCCTTTGAAGCAGAGCGTCTGACATAACGGATGTCCCAGCTTCCGTCGCCGTCCGTATCCCATGAGGTGATTTTTCCGCCGCGAGCCAGATATTCCTCGGTAAAGTCGGGAATTGCGTCCCTGTTTCTGGTATCAACCTGAATCATGCGCAGGTAGTATGGAGATGCGTTTGACGGAAGTCCGAAAAGGTTTATCATTATCTGCCTTTCGTCTTCAAGCGAGTGGACGGCCATTTCACCGTTCTTGTCCACTCCGTAGAATTCGGTCGTCTCGAAAACTCCGTCGCCGTCTGCATCAACCACGCGGAGGGTCGGATTTCCATCCTCGAATTCTGCAAGGGCATACTGGACGTTACCCTGCATGTACCTTGCGCTCTGGATTTTTCCGGAAAGGACAGAGAAGGTTATCGTTGCGTTTTCACGTTCCTTTGAAAGAACCGTAACCGAAGAAGCTGCGTTCATGAGCGACTGGGAAGGAACATTCATGTCCGAATTACTGTCGTCATTGAGAATCGGGAAATAGAACGATGCTCCGACTGCCTTGCGGATGTCGAAATCAACGGTCATGTTGAACGGAGACCAGTTCAAGCCACCCTGAACAAGGGTATAGCTTTCGACGGCATTTCCCTTTCCGTCATGTATCGAAAGTGTCCTGAGCGAAGGAAATTTTCCCCACGTGAAGTCTATGTTCTTGGAATAGATTGAACCGGACACCGGATTTCCATAATCGCATCCGGCACTCCACTCATAGGCTCCATCCTGATTCTTATCGTAATAAACGGTCTGTGGGCGACCCCTCCTGTACTGGACGTAGAGGTTTACGATTCCGTCTCCGTCGGTATCCCTGGTTATGGCTCCGTTGTATGCACCAAGATAGCTTGCGGCCGCCTGTTTTGCATCGGCACTTTCCAGAGCTGAAAGGAATGCCAGAAGATCTTCATAGGAAACCGAGCTGTCGGCAAAGTCCGAGATGTAATCCAGGGCCTTCTTTTCGGTGAGTATCTTTTCCTTAAGTGCAAGAAGGGCGAACCGCGGATGCTTAAGTCCACGTGCATTGAACGACTTTATCATTACAGTACGGGTCTTTGAGTCTGCAAAAGGCATGGCCAGAACTTCAAGTTCAGTCGTGGCGGCAGTCGAATTTCCGTCGTAATATCCGCCTGAAAGCTCCATTATCTGGTTGATGAAAAGCCTTGCTATGCGAGAAACGGTTCCATTTGTAACGTTCGGATTTTCATAGGTGAAGAACGTATATGGAAAACGGATGTCGTTCGGATAAAGCTTTCTTGCAGAATCGACCTTTTCCCTTGCCTCTTCGAACTTTCCCATGCGGTAGAGGGCTTTTGTCCTGATGTATTCCGCATCTGCAGAATATACGTACGGTCCGTTAACAAAGGCCGGATTGTTGAGGTCTCGGGCATTTCCGTCAAGTATGGCCGAAACGTCAGCAAAACGTCCAGTGTCGCACAGAATGTCCGCATAAAGGATTCTTGCCGCATCCCTGTTGTAGTCGAGCCAGGTCTGTTCATTGATAGCCCTCTCGACATAGGATCCGACCACAGCCTTAGTCTTGCCAAGGTTGTTTTCCGCTACGGCAAGCATGTACCAAAGGTCGGAAACTCCGTCGTCATAGGTCAGTCCCAGCGATATGTGCGCAACTACCGAAGACCAGTCGTTCTTGGACGCATCGCTTTTGGCAAGGTTCAGGCACCTCAAGGCGGTCCGTCTGTTTGCCATCCGGGCGGAATCGTCAAGGGGATCGTCATAATAAGCCTGTGCAAAAGTCACCTGGGCTGCAAGAATAAAAGCCGTTGCGGCCGACAAAATCGACAGAATTTTTCTTTTCATATACCGTCCTTTAACTTAAGGAAACGCCGAACAATCCGAAGGGAGATTACCCGACATTATCCGTAACATCCTGATGATGGACCCTTCCATTGCGGACGGTCCAACGCTCATCCGAACGAACCGCCGCTTTCCTTTAAAAATCAAATTTCAGGGGCATCTGCAGGCAAGCCCAAAAACCGAAGTTTTCAGGGTCTTCCTTTAATTTTCGAGTGTTTTTACCGATATCAACAGGGGTTTTCTTTACATTCCGGGGACATCGGTCTTTTATGGAACCAATCCTTACGAATCAGTCCTTTACGATCCAATCCCTTAACCCAACGGCAGAACCAAGGATTCCGCGTATTTCCTGAGCCGGACTTTCAAGCTCCTGAACCATGGGCACAAGGTCCCTATCGCTTCCACGGCATTTCCAGTCGTCCAGTATTTTCGAAACCTGCCTGTAGGTTCCACTAGCAGTCTTTACGGAATCATCCATCTGCCTGCTTCTGACCATAAACGGAAAACAAAGTTTCCCCATGAAAATTACAGTTTCCGGCCCCGAATTCCTTGAAAGACCAAGCGAAATGCCTCCGTCCGTTTCAACCGTGCGGATTCTCCACTCGCCGGCCCTGTATGAACCGTGTCTTTCAATCGTAACAGAAAAACACGTTTCTGTCGCCTGCCTTAGACGCTTCCGAAGATAAATGCGCCCGTCCCTTTTTTCCGCATCAAGTCCCGACGAATTGATTTTCCACCCGTCCGGAGATGAAAATGATTCACGGCACAGCTTTTCAATGAAAGAATACGGAACCCTTGAATCCGGACCGACTTCATCAACGGCAGCGTAAGAGATTCTCCTCATAACCGAAGGCTGAAGCG
>CACYBG010000184.1 GCA_902772605.1 uncultured Spirochaetaceae bacterium | reverse complement strand
CTTCCGAGACGTGCCGCAAGCATTGTTGGATCAGTGTAAGCGGCCTGTTCCTGCATCTGCTTGATTTTCTTTTCATCTTCTTCATTTGCAGTAACGGATGAAACACCGAACGAAACAATCTCGATTCCACGGAGGTTCCGCCATTTTTCAGAAAGAACTTTGTTCAGGGAATCAGCAAGCTCCATGGTGTGTCCGGGGAGAGCTGAATAACGTATGCCCTTTTCCGAAAGAACAGCGAACGCCGGCTGGAGTGCCGTCAAAAGTTCAGTCTTCAACTGACTGTCGATTTTGTCCCTTGTGTATTCACCGGCAACATTTGCACAGACGTTGGTGTAGAAAAGAATCGGGTCGGAAATATGGTAGCTGTATTCTCCGAAGCACTTGATTCCAATGTCCATGTCAAGCCTTGCCCTCTGGTCAACTACGCGGAATGGAACAGGAGCAGCCGTACCGTATTTGTTTCCGATGATTTCCTTTGTATTAATATAGTAGATTCTTTGATCTTTTCCAGGTTCACCGCCGTAAGTAAAACGTCTTCCTATGCTCTTAAACGTTTCAAGGATTCCTGCTCCCAACTTTCCTGAAAAAATTGAAGGTTCTGAAGAAGCATCCCAAACAAACTCACCGGGTTCTGCACAAAGCTCCACAACCTTTCCCTGGTCAACGATAATCATACACTGACCGTCGGCAACAGCTATCGTTGAACCTGCAGTAATGATATTTTCAGTACCCTTAGTATTTGAACTGCGTTTTCCCGCCCTATGCTGTCCTTTTGTAACAAGAACATCGGCATTCATCGCTTCACAATAGAAAAACTCTTTCCATGAATCAGCCAATGCGCCGCCTATCGCTCCAAGACCAGCTTTTAGAAGTCCCATTTTATCCTCCTTGGATTTCACGGTTTTATAAATCTAGGAAACCGCCGATTAATCCACTTTCGGATTATTCAGTGTTAACCTAATACGGTAAATTATATAGGCAGATTTTCAAATCATCAAGGGAAAGTTAAGGACATCTCTAAAAACATCCTGAAAAATGTATTCCTCACAAGCAAGCCCATAACAACAGTCCGCGAGTTTTTTCGTTTTTTCCGCAAAACAAAAGAATGCACCCCCTCACGACCAAGCCCCCTTATTAACAGACCGCGAGTTTATGCGTTTTTTTTGCAAACCAAAGAATACGGCCCCTCACAAGCAAGCCCATAACAACAGTCCGCGAGTTTATGCGTTTTTTTTGCAAAGCAAAAAAATGCGAGCCCTCGCGAGCAAGCATAAACTCGCAGAGCAAAGAAAAAGCCGATTGACGGCTTTTTCTTTGCGACATGTATAAATATTGACAATTACAACCCGTTTTTGCATAATTAATACATTATGATTAACCCTTTAGCTAAAGAATTAAACGACATCCTCAAGGACACCACTCCTGGCGCCCTTCTTTCGGATCTGGGAAACAGACTCTATTTCCCAAAAGGTATCATCGCCCAGAGCGGGGAAGCAAAAAAACTCGGACACACCGCCAATGCAACAATCGGCATGACTGTCATTAACGGAACCCCTGTAACGCTTCCTTCAATTCAGATCAATGCTTCTGAACTTACATCCAGGGAACTGGTTGCATACGCACCGACGGCAGGTTTTCCTGAGCTCCGCGAGATGTGGAAACAGGATATTATCAAGAAGAATCCTTTGCTGAAGGACAAATCCTTTTCACTGCCCGTACTCGTCCCTGGTCTGACAGCCGGAATTTCATATCTTGCCGACCTCTTTTTGGATGAATCAAAGCCTCTGGTTGCTGCCGATCCATCATGGGACAACTACGTATTGATTGCATCAGCCCGCAGAAACGCTGAATTCGTCCAGTTCCCAATGTTTGATGGCGACCACATGAACATTGCCGGACTTGAAAAGACCCTGCGCGAACAGGCAAAATCAGGTTCAGTGCGTGTCCTCTTGAATTTCCCGCAGAATCCATCAGGATACAGCCCGACCGTTGATGAAGCAAAACAGATTGTAGCAATGGTCAAAAAACTCGCCGACGAAGGAACCAAAGTAATGGTCTGGTGCGACGATGCATATTTCGGACTTGACTATGAAGACGACATTGAGCGTCAGTCACTCTTTGCATACCTTGCCGATTTAAGCCCGAACGTTCTTGCTGCAAAAATCGACGGTCCGACAAAGGAAGATTTCGCATGGGGATTCCGCAGCGGTTTCATCACCTTCAGCTGCAAGGGAATGACCGAAGAACAGTATGATGCACTCGTCAGGAAATTGATGGGAACAATCCGCTCATCAGTCTCATGCTCATCAACTCCTCCGCAGACTCTTTTGATGAAGGCATTCAAGAATCCAAACATGGACAACGAAAAGGCTGAACTGCGCAAAGTCCTGGAAAGGCGTTACAAGCTGGTAAAGGAATTCGTTCAGTCACACAAGAGCGACAACATCACTCCGCTTCCTTTCAACTCAGGATACTTCATGTCTTTCCATCTGCCAAAGATTGACGCAGAACTTCTTCGACATAAGTTGCTAAATGACAGCGGAATTGGTACAATATCAATCGACAGTCACACGTTGAGGGTGGCTTTCTCAAGTCTTGAAGAGGATAAGATTAATATTGTATACAGCAAAATTTATGAGACTGCTGACCAGATGGCCAACAGCTAAAATCAGAAACACTATCAAAAAGATGAACAGGACGACTGCCATAATCACAACGGCGGCTGCCCTGTTCGCTTCATTTTCACTGGTCTCCTGTTCCGAGTCGGATTCAACGGTTATAATTTGGACCGACAGACAGGAGTTGGCTTCGTACGCGGAACTTTTCAACGCATCGCACAAAAACGTCAAGGCGGTTGCAATCTACAAGGAAAGTCCAATCGCCTCGCTTCCTCCTGAAAAAAAGGACATTCAGCCTGATTTGATAATCGGTTCATGGCTAAAGAGTTCAAAAACCAGGAAATATTTTTCTCCGCTGGATTATCTTTTTGAAGAAGACAAACTGAACGAAAACGATTTTTATCCGCAGATGGTTGAATACGGAATCCTGAACGACAGGCATTATCTGGTTCCATTGAGCTTCAATCTCCCGATGATGGTTTTCTCTCAGCAGAACGAAGCTCTTGTAGAAAACGAGCATACACTCAACCTCAACACGCTCATGTCTGCAAGTTCCGAATTCAATTCCAAAAAAGATACTACCTACACCGCCATCGGTTATGCACCGAGTTGGGACAGCGATTTCCTGTACGAAGCATCTAAAATTTTCGGAGCCAACTATCAGGAAAAGGGTCTTGCGTTCTCATGGAACAACGACGCACTGAATGCAACCGTCAATTTCATGCGCAAGTGGACGACGGATTTCAATCAGAGCACATCTACGGAAACCGACTTCCAGTTCAAACACCTTTTCATGCCGAAGTACAAGCAGGTTTCATCAGGACGTGCAGCATTTACGTTCATGACCAGCAACGAATTCTTCACCCTTTCGAACGAACAGGCAATGGGACTCACATTCAGATGGCTCGTCAACAACGACGGCAAAGCCATGGTTGAAGATTCCCTTGTGACGATGGGCATTTTCCACAACGCACACAACAAAAAAGGCGCGGAGATTTTCATACAGTGGATTTCGACCGAAGAAGCCCAGGCAGAAATACTGAATCTGAAAAACAAAGTCAATCTTGATACAGTGACATTCGGAATTGCAGGCGGATTTTCTGCACTTAAGCCGGTAAACACGACCGTTTTCCCGGCACAATATCGAGAGCTTCTGGGAAATCTTCCGGGAGAACAGTCGCTTGAAGTTCCTCTGATTCTTCCATATCGATGGCCGACACTCAAGGAAAAGGTTTTGGAAACATACCTCTTGAGCACGACAGACACGGCTCTGGCATTGGATTCGGAAGATTATCCAAAGATGGAAAACCTTGTTGAAGACAGCAAACGTTTCGCCTACTGATTTTTAACGGCAAATAAAAAGACCTGAAATCCATTTTGGAAATCGGGTCTTTTTTTATGCACGGATTCTGCACAAGTGGCTGAATGTGCGAGTTGATTTTGAACAAATCGAAAAATATTATAATAATTTATGAATATAATCGAAAAATATTATGGTTTTTATTGATTAGACGGTTGATATCTCTGAAAAGTCTAAAAAAAATCCCCGGCCTCATTTCAGAAACCGGGGACTTTTGTTATTCAATTTTTTGTTTCACAAAAAAACGTTAAAACTCGCGCTGTGGAATTCTTATTACACCAAACCTTGAGCAACCATAGCCTTGGCGACTTTG
>CACYBG010000183.1 GCA_902772605.1 uncultured Spirochaetaceae bacterium | reverse complement strand
TTTTCAAGGTTTCCGGCTCCAAGCTCATTTCCGATTACGATTCCTGCAGCACCGGCAAGACCGTTACAGAAACAGCACATCAAGTCTCGTATGACGGCGGCGACGGAATTTGCAGCGGTCGCATCTGTTCCAAGATGTCCCATGAATGCAGAGTATGATGTAAGTCCGATTCCCCAGAACAGGCTTGCTCCAATGACCGGACCCAATGTTTTCATGAAGTCTGCAAAAATCTGCTTTGAACGTGAGAACATGAATTTCAGCGACGGATGTATGTAATTTTTCCTGTATGAATTTCCGACGCTCCAAACAAGTTCGACGATTCTTGCAATCAAAGTGGCGAGAGCGGCTCCCTTTGCATCCATTTTGGGTGCACCTAAAAGTCCGAAAATGAATACTGCGTTCAATGCAATGTTTATGATTACGGCCGTTGAACTTATTGCAGCACTTCTTCCCGGATGTCCGGTGACTTTCATCATTGCAATGTAGGTCTGTGAAATTCCAGTCAAAAGATAAGACCATGCGGAAATCTGCAGATAGCCGACACCGATTGGAATCAGTTCGCTTTCATTCGTAAAAATCATCATCAGGAAACGGGGAAAGAAAAAGCATCCAGAAAAAAATGCGATTGAAACCAAGGCGTTCAGTTTAAGCGAAATGCAGAAAATCCTGTCCAGTGATTCACGGTCCTTTTTTCCCCAGTACTGTGCACCGAAGATTGATTCTACGGTTGTGATTGCAATTATGAACAGGTTCTGTACGAACTGTATTTGGGTTGCAAGTGAAACCGCGGACATTAAATTCTGATCTTGATGACCGAGCATCAATGCGTCTGCTGCGGCAACAGAGGCGAGCATCAGGTTCTGGAGGGCAAGTGGAAGCGCTGTAGCCATGAGCTTGGAAATGAATTCCTTGCCGTTGTAATTGATTGAATCCATGATGAATAATACCATAGTTGAAAAAATCTTTTAAAGCAAGTGACAGCGTCATGTATGACGGTCATATATGACGGTCATGTATGATGGGATTATGCAAATCTACAAGTGTTCACATATCGGGAAATTAATGACATAATGAATCCGATTGATTCGTCTGTTGTAAAATGGACTTAAATTTAAATTCTGGATGGGAATATGGGACAGCTGGAAAACGCAAGGAAATTTTTTGTAAGGGACCATTATGCAGTCATGACGACAGGCATAGAAATACTGGAGGTTGGAGACCATTATTCGCGTGCGGAATTGAAAATCTCCGACAGAATTTTAAACGGTGCCGGAAAAGTGATGGGAGGCGCGATTTTTACGCTTGCCGATTTTTCATTTGCAGTCGCATCGAATAAGGTTGACGAAAACTGCGAGGTCACGGAAAAAACCGTAACGGCAAACAGCAGCATAAGTTTTTTAAATCCTGCGAAGGGTACGAAACTTATTTCTGAATGCCGACTCATAAAGGACGGTCATAAAATCTGTACTTACGAAATCAAGATAAGCGATGACCTTGGAACGCTTGTTGCCCTGGTGATTGCAAACGGAATGAAAGTTTGAAATGTGTATGAAAACACTGGAAAAATATGAATTCGTAGTGTAAAATGAAATATGGTAGGTACCATCAAATGCATATACGGAGAATTATGGATATTAAAAGAAAACTTACATTGATTTTATCGGCTCTTGTTTTGTGTGCGTCCGTTTTTGCAGAAAATCCGGATGATGAAATTGCGTCCGTAGAGAATGAATCTCCTACAGATTGTGAGGCGGAATCTGGAGTCGAGGCGGATTCAAAAAAATCCATCGTCAATTGGATAAGCACGAATCCTGAATGGTCCCTTTCGTTTGATGCCCGGGTCAGAAACTATCAAAATTTCATGCTCTACACGCTTTCCGGCGGCGCAACGATTGAAATGGACATGAATGAAATTTATGGACGCACGGGATTCGACTGTTCCATGTCTCAGGTGAACTGCACGATTGAAGCGGCCTATGCACCGACACTGTTTGAAAAATTCAATCTGGGATTAATCCTGATAAATCATTTCAACTGGTATTTTGACAGCTATTATGAATTTGATTTCCTTACGGGACTTTATTTTTCCGCCAATCCGCTTTCGTGGCTCAACATAAAATTTACGGCACTGTATCAGCTTAAGGCGACTCAGATTTTTGCGCTTGCAAATACGTCTTGCAGTCGATTTGACAGTCAGTGTCCTGCATTCAGGTTGGAAGCGAATTTCTATCCGTTGGATTGGCTAGAAGCATCCGTTTCAATTTCATCTTACGACACTTACACATATTTCCTGTTCTTTTCTCCCATCGTCCGTCTGTCGCTCGGATATAAATGCAACGACCATCTTACATTGAGCGTTTCGGGAAAAGCGCAATTCGTTGATTTCTTTACGTTGAGTGCAAATTTCAACGGTCTTGGTGGAAGCGTCTGTGCAAAATGGAGGTTCTGAAATGAAAGTCAAATTTAGGGAAGCCATCGCATGTCTGATTTTTTTACCCCTGTTTTTCATCTGTGGATGTTCATTGGATGATTATGGATTGGATCAGGCGTTCTACAGGAGGATGAGTGTAGAAACTCGTTCGTCAAAATTGAAAGTGCTGAGCAAGGTGAATTCAAATATTGACGGAACTCCTGTTGATTCGACATACGACGTATTAATCATAACGGACCTGCATTTTGGAAACGAGAACAAGGGAAAAAACGGTCCGCGACGTGAAGACGAATGGTTCGATCAGCTTTTGGAAGGCAGTGTCGGAAACAGGATTGTGGATAGGGTGAAATTCGTAATCTGCCTTGGAGATGTTGCAGACCATGGACGCAGGAGTGAGTTTGAAGCGTTCAAGGAAAGCGTTGAAGACCGTCTGGAATCAATAAAGACTGCAATGGCTCCCGACGGAATCAAAACGTACAATGTCGTCGGAAATCATGACCTTTACAATGACGGATGGAATGCCTGGTCGGACAACTGCTATCCGGGAACTTCGCTTTACAAATTTGAAAGCCCTTCGTTCAGCTGGTATTTCATCGATTCTGCAAGCGGAACCCTGGGGGGGTATCAGTATGACGTGCTTAGCGACTGCATGAAAAACGACGGCAAGCGAAAACTGGTTTTCAGTCACGTACCGATTTATGCCGAGAACAAGCTTTATTTTACGATGCAGAACACCGAGGAGCGTAATCGACTGATTTCAACCTGTGCAAAAACCGGTGTCCTTTGGTTCGTAGACGGACACACCCACGAAGACCGTACGAGCGGATTCGGAAAATTCACGGAAAGGAATGTGCCTGGTTTCCTTGAAAAATATGAATATGGAATCATGCACGTGGATGAATCTAATGGAACCGTATCGATAGAGCTGAAACGCTATTAGACCTGGATGAAATGC
>CACYBG010000182.1 GCA_902772605.1 uncultured Spirochaetaceae bacterium | reverse complement strand
CCGATGAAGAACAGGATGAAGATAACCGCCTGACTTGCCGACGACCATGTGGTATAGTCATCCGTTGCAAATCCCGCAGTACTGATTATTGAAAGCGATTGGAACGACGAATACCTGAGCGACTGGAAAAATCCGCCGTAGCGACCCATTTCGAAAAGTGCAATCAGTATGCTGGAACCGAAAACGATTCCCAGGTAGGCCTTCAGTTCGGAGTTGTTCTTTATGCCCGTGAAATCCCTTCGAATCAGGCTGTAGTAGAGAGAAAAGTTGATTCCGGCAAGGAACATGAAAGTCGTTATTATCCAGTCGATTGCAGGGGACGAAAATCCTCCTACGCTGGCATTCCTGGTTGAAAATCCTCCCGTACCGAGCGTTGACAGGGCGTGGCAGAGTGCTTCGTAAACGGACATTCCCGCAATCTTCAGAAGGACCGCTTCAAGTACCGTCAGTGCAAAATACATGAACCAGAGGATTTTTGCAGTGGTGGTGATTTTTGCAGTGAGCTTTCCCTTTTCGGGGCCTGTCGTTTCAGCGCGTATCAACTGGAATCCTCCGACTCCAAGCAGAGGCATGAGAGCGACGGTCAATGCGACTATTCCCATTCCTCCGAGCCAGTGGGTCGTACATCTCCACAGGTTGATTGAGTAGGTGAACGGAATGCCTTCGATTTCTTCAAGGATTGTGGCTCCCGTAGTCGTGAATCCCGACATGCTTTCAAAGAATGCATCCGTGAATCCCGGTATGGCGCCGCTTGCAAAGTAAGGTATGGAACCGAACAGTGCCGATGCAGCCCAAGCCAGTGCGACAACTACGAAACTTGCCCTGGTGCTTATCCTGTAGGTCTTTTTCCGTCCCATGAAATAGAATGCCGCTCCGGTCACGAAACTTATGGCCATAGGAACGATGAAATATGGAAGGACTTCCTTTTCACCGTGTATGAGCGCGCAGATTATGGGCAGCATGAAAGTCAATCCCACGATGGCAACAATCATGAAAACCACGCGGGCGACAGTAAATGCCATGCCGGCAGTTTTAGTCTTTTCCACTTATCAACTCCAGTATTTCTTTGCTTCCGGATTCCTGAATCAGAACAACGTGGTCGCCGACATTCAGTGACGTGTTTCCGTTCATTATGTCGTATCCGCTTGAACCTGATTTTTGAATCAGAAGCATGAGGAATTTTCCGGGCTTGGCGATTTCCTTCAGCTGTTTTCCGATAACCAGGCTTTTTGAAGGGATGTCGCAGTCGATTATTTCAAATCCGCCGGTTGAAACGGTATGGACTTCCTTGACGTTTTCTCCATGCAGGTGGCTCATGATGCTGTCCACCACCGTATCCCTGATTGGAACGGCAACGTCCACGCCCATTTTTTCGGCAATCGGAGTGAATGCGGAATTTGCAATCAGTGCGACCGTGTTTTTCAGGCCGAGCGCTTCGAAATATGAAGATACGACCAGATTCAGCTCGTGATTGTGCGTTGCGCATATGCACAGGTCGAATTTTGCAAGTCCTTCTTCGGAAATGAAGTTTTCGTCGGTTATGTCCTCCTGGAAGACCTCTGCATCCGGGAATTTCTTTACCGCAGCGTCGCACATCTCCTTGTTGCTGTCTACAATCAGAAAACGCTGGAATTTCTTCTTGGTGCTCTTCTTTTTGCCCAGTATCTTTGCAAGCATCGGAAGCTTTTTCTGTTTGGAATTGTTTTCAAGGAGCATTTCCCCGATGAGAGTTCCAATCCTTCCGATTCCGACCAGAACGGTCTTCTTTATCTTGGATTCCTCTTCGCCGCAAAGCCGCCTGATTTCGTCAAGGTTGTCCCTGTGCGAAAGGACTCCTATCGAATCGCCTGCCTTGAGTATGGTGTTTCCGTCCGGGAGGAACGAATCGTCACCCTTTTCGACGAATACGACAATCATCTGGGTGTCGGTTATCTTCCTTATGTCCTTGAGTGCAATTCCGTCCACCTGGCTCTTTTCATTGATTTTGATGGTGGTCAATTCGTATGAACCGTCTCCCAGTGGCATTACGTCGGAAACTCCGTGTTCAACGGCATTGACTATGGCCTTTGCCGCCTCAACGTCGGGATTTATCATGTAGTCTATGCCGTAAAGGGGCCTGTGGTTTTTCGTAAATGTTTCCGCATGGCACGCAACAGTCTTGTTCGTGTTCATGTAATAGGCATAGTTCCTGACCCTGGCAATCTTCAGAACCTGCGGATAGATTGAATCCACGAGGGAACAGGTTATCATGTTTACTTCATCGTTTTCCGTTACTGCTACAAGTGCATCGGCCTTGGAGATTCCGGCTTCTTCAAGAGTCTGAAGATCGTTGCCGTCTGCCGGTGCGATGACTGAACCGTCGACTTCCCTGTCCTCTATGAGGCTTTTCAGGCTGTCAACGTTTTCAATGTTGTTGTCGATTACGGTGACCTTGTTTCCGCCGTCCATCAGAAGCCTTTTGGCAAGCTGTATTCCGGTGAATCCTGCACCTACGATTATAATTCTCATGGAAGAAATCATAGCACAAAACGCCGAATGATTGAAGTATTGAAAGCCCGGGTGACTTTTTTTAAGGTTCCTTGAATTATTGTGGATTTACGGGTATTATGTATCATGGAGAGTTGTGTTTACGGTTAACATTGGACGGTTCGGTTTAGGATTATTCAGTGTTTCCCTGAAACGGGGGATTCTGCTCCGACGGTGTTTCAATTAACCGAGGTCGAATGTTTCTGTCGGTCAACCCTAAACGTCTGTTTTTAGCGGTTCGTTCTGAAAAGCAAAGAAATTTGGGAGTTCTACATGTCAAATCTGATTGTGGGTCAGTCTGGCGGACCAACCGCCGTGATTAATTCCAGTCTCGCAGGAGTTTTTTCAGCTGCACGTAAGCTTGGGGTTGAAAAAATCTATGGAATGAAAAACGGAATCAAGGGGTTCCTGCGCGGCGACAACATCGAGCTGTCGGGCATTTTCGATACGGATGAAAAAATCGAACTGCTTAAACAGACTCCGGCTTCATTCCTGGGGTCATGCAGATACAAGCTTCCCGATCCGTCTGAAGGTGACGGCGTTTACGGGGAAATCTTCTCAAGGCTTTCCGAAATGGACATATCCTGCTTCCTTTATATAGGAGGAAACGATTCCATGGACACCATAAAGAAGCTGTCCGAATACGGAAAGTCCATCAATTCACCCATAAGGTTCATGGGCGTTCCAAAGACCATAGACAATGACCTTGCAGTTACGGACCATTCGCCTGGATTCGGAAGTGCGGCCAAATTCATTGCGACTGCAGTTCGGGAACTTGTATGCGACTGCAGGATTTACGATGTCGAGGCCGTGACCATAGTTGAAATAATGGGTCGCCATGCCGGTTGGCTTACAGCAAGTGCATCCCTGGCAAAATCGGATGACTGTGAGGGAGCGGATTTCATCTATCTTCCGGAAAAGCCATTCGATACAGACGATTTCATTTCCAAGGTCGAAGCTCTTTCCAAGAAAAAGGGGTCCGTTGTCGTTGCGGTCAGCGAGGGAATAAAGCTTGGCGACGGAAGGTTCGTCTGTGAACTTTGCTCGGGGGAAGGAAGCAAAGACGTGTTCGGCCACAGGATGCTAAGCGGTGCGGGAAAATATCTTGAAACCATAGTCAAGGAAAGGATAAAGGGGATAAAGTGCAGGTCCATAGAACTTTCGACCCTTCAGAGGTGCGCATCCCACATTGCAAGCCGTACCGACATAGATGAAGCGTTCATGGTCGGGGAAGAATCTGTCCGTGCAGCTCTTGCAGGTGAAAGCGGAAAAGTTTCCTATATAAAAAGGGTGTCCGACAGTCCATACCGATGTGAAGTAGGAATCTGTTCCGTACAGGAGATTGCAAACATAGAGAAAAAGGTTCCTCTCGAGTGGATAGGAGATGCCTGCGTAAAAGACGAAGCCGTAAGGTACATACGTCCCTTGATTCAGGGTGAACTCCAGCTTGCCATGCATGACGGATTACCTAGACTCTTGAAACTCTAGTTTGAAGGTGGATTGTCCGAGGGATGGACTTTCCAATTTTTGGACCGACATGCTCCGTCCCTCAGTTTTTACGGATGATTTTTTAAGTCTTGAAAAACGGTTCCAGCTTTTCTGCAAGGTTTCCGTTTGAAACGAGGTTCCTTCCCATGTCCCTGAATGCATCGATTGAAACGCCTGAGTCCAATAGGATTTTCAGGATAGCGTCCTTTTCGCATTCATCCGTGTTGCATCCTGACAGTGATTCTTCAGCTTCGATGCCGCGCTTACCGCCTTCCGTCATGTTGTAAATCATCATTGCATTCCGGAAATTTTCAAACTGCACTGATGCATTCCTTTCCATAAAGAATCTTTCTGAAAAATCTACGAACGCCCTGACCTTGACGAGCTGAAATTCTTCATCCTGCATGTACGCATTCCAGATGAACGGTTTCCCCGAAAGGCACGCCCTTGAAAACGAATCTTCCCCGCGGATGAAATTGAAGTCGCAAAGCGTAATCAGCGCGTCCCATGCCTTCTGATCCAGATAGGGTAGTGCGGTCATTTCAAATGGACGGCCAAGTTCGTTCCAAGCCTTTTCAAATCTTCCGAAACTTAATCCGCTTGCAGCAAACACGTTAAGCGAAAAATCAGAATCCTTTTCTTTCATCGAGTCCTGAAATTCCGAAAGTGCACGGGCCAGATTTTCCATGTTCCTGTCGTAGGCGAAGACGGTTACATTGAAAAAATTTCCGTTCAGGTGCGAAATGATTTTTTCGGCTGATTTTTCACCGCATGATTTTTTCAGGCACGACTCGATTTTTTTCAGTGCAGATTTTCCGTCCGAAAGGCTTTCCATGAAATCATCGTCGAGTACGAGTCCCCCTGTCCTTGGCGTGAAACCGGGCATGAAATTCATTTTTTTTACCAGCGGGGATCTGGTTCCGCTTTTGAGCATGTGGAAATCATCCGCCCATTTTTCAGCAGTCAGATATTCTATGTTTACGATTTGCACCGTCGATTTTTGCTTTTCAGAAAAAAGTATTTCGTCCAGCCACTCGGGTCGTCCGCATTGGAAGCACTCAAGTATCAGCGGGGCGGGCCTTTCGGTGAAAAAATTCCTGCATTCGTCCGATGCGTTCCAGTCGAGTACGTTCCATCCTCCGTATTTCTGCATGGGACAATCGACTATGCCCGGAGCCATCTGTGAAAATGATTTCAAATCGCTTACGACAAGCGAAAGTTCGAGCTCGGGATGTTTTTCCGAAAGACTCCTTGAAAGCCTGTATACGAAACCGATGTCGCCGTAATTGTCTACGACCTTGCAGAGCAGCATGACGTGCATGTTTTTTTCCTTGTGCGGATTTCAGAAAACGAAAGCCGTTAAAGTCCGCCTTATGTTTTTTGAGCCGATTCAATCTTTCAATGCAGAAAGTCCGAATCATGGACGAATCATTATATCATACAAAAGCAAATGTTTCATTTAAATTCCGTTGCTCATGAAACCTTGAAAATACGGAATCCACGGTATATAATCGAAGCATGCACGTAAGAAAAAACGAAAGAAGGAAACGTATCTTCATAAACTGGGTCATGCTCATTACAGGCATTCTGCTTTTTTCAGGATGCTTCTATTTCATCGGAAAATACGTATATGATGCGGTCACGAAAATCGACGGTGCTTCCGTGCTGAAGGTTGACGCAAAAAACGAAGATGCAAGGCTCGTGCAGGATATACTGATATGCATTGAAAACGGCGACGGAAAATCTGCCGTTGATAAAATCAATTCGCTCGGTCCGGATTTTTCATCCGTAAGGGTCTTGGAATACCTAAGGAAATTCAGGGACTATTACCTCAAGAGGAGCGGCATCAACACGAGCATCGAAATCGTCTCGACCATGTATTTCATCGACCGGTCGGTGGATCTGAAGGATTTCCTTACCGCAAGCAATGTGTTCAACGTCAAGACCTATCTTGAAGCCGTCCCGTATTTCTGCATAAAGTATTTCGCCCAGTCCGACGGTGAAAATCAGAAAAACGGAAATGCATTCAACCTTGACCTTTACGACAGGTACATAAGGACTTTCATAGAATCTGAAGCAGTACCGGTTACGACACGTGAAGCGGACATTCTCTGCCTTTATGTCAGTGCAAAAAAGGAAGCGCTGGGGATGAAAAACGACGACAAGGAATTCAGGCAGGTCCAGACCGAAATCGAAAAGATACAGAGGGACTACGGTGCTCAGCTCGGTGAAAACGGAAGCTGTGTCGTTCAGAGGGATGCACTCGAAAGGATGCGCAGCTGGTGCATCGACAAGATAAACAATAAGGGCATTTTCGACCTGTTCGTCGGAATCTTCCCAAAGTACAGGATAGCGGTTGAAAAAATCAAGAAATGAAATCTGAATCGCACTGTCAGGTATTTTATAAATAGGAGGAAAGCATGGAAGAAGAAAAATTCACTGCATATTCAAGGAAACTGTTTTCACTCGGCTTTGGTTCGCTTTGCCTTCTGCTTTCGCTGATATTCCAATCCAGGGCGGGGTTCATCCGTCTTGCAGTCCACGACCATTTTTCAGTGGCAATCGTTTTCATACTTTCGGTTTTAAATGCATGGGGACTTTTCAGATACGTCTCTGCATATTCATATCGTGAGCAGTCGCCACTCGAGTCCGTACTTGATTTTCTGACTTACCTCCTGTTCAGTGCCGGACTGTTCAACGTCGTCATGTTCCCTGCATCCGGTCTTGGAATTGCAGAGATGGTCATACTGATGATTTTCATGCTTGGAAATTTTTCCATGTCGCACATAAATACAGACAGGATAAAATTTGCAGGAATGGGACCGTGGTCTACCGCAATCTTCGGACTGATTCTTTGGACCGTAAAGCTCGTCACCTTCTATTTTTTCGAGGACAGCATCTACAGTCAGATCGTTTCGGGAAATTCAATTGTACGCGGAATCATTTTTGCATTCGCCATAATCGGTGCGTTCGTTCTGTTCAGGCACGTTTCGAAAATCGGAGAGGCCCATGTCGGAATCAAGACGCAGAAAAAAAAGATTTATGCCAAAAATGTTTTCATCGCCATCGGAAAGACCGTTGCATCGGCAGTGAAGAATTTCTGCACCTTCGTTTTTTCTATTTTCACGGGCTGGGTCGGAATAATCGTCATACTGATTGCGGGACTTTTGATTTTGGGAATCGGGATTTTTGCATTCCAGTCTTTCTTCGATGCAGTGATGAAACCGGTCGAAATCATCCTTCAAAAGCTGATGACCACCGGAGAATACAGCGTAAATCCAAGCATGGCCTATACCGTCTGTCAGATATCCGCCATGCTGATTTACATAGTGTTTTCGTTTCTGCTTACCGCCTCATGCTCCAAATCTCTGGATGCAAAATGCGGAAGGCTGCTGGAAAACAAGGTCCTGAATCATGATGAATTCAAGTCGCTGAACCGAGTCGAATTGAAAAGGATTGCCGAAAAGAAAATCAGGGATGAGCGCAACGAAATAAAGCGGATTGCGATTGCGTCCGATGAAGATTTGATGAAGGACGTCGTCACGGAAATTGCAGATGACATCAAGGAAAAAGATTGAAAATGGAAATGATTGAAAAAAAAGAACTGACGGTTGAAACCGCTTCCGCTCCGAATCCAAGGGATGCATATCTCAGGGCGCTTGAAAAAAAGTCTGACAAAATCCTTTCGCTGCTGAACAAAAAGGATGAATACTACAATCCGTCCGGTGAGCAGCTTTACGACATAACTGAAAATTTTTTCCGCGGTGAAAAAATCGACAGGGACATTTTTGACGAGATGAACGGTGAAGGCTGCCCGATACTTTCGTTTTCTGATGAAGTCCTTGAGCAGGTTTACGCCAAGTGTGAAAAAATCGCGCTCGATGCCGGAGGTGTTTTTTTCCGTACCGCAAGGACCGCTGCACTGGAAGAAAAATATCTCTTGCAGAAGGAAAGGGTGGACGACATAATCCAGAAATGCGCAGGATTGAAAAAGGAAATGAGCGACGAAAATTTTTCATTGATGCTCGACCTTATCGAATTCAATTCATCGCAGAAATCCATGGAATCCTGCATTGCGCTGTTGAAATCGGCCGCTGAAAAAGCCAGAAAGTCCCTGTCTCCAAAAGGATTCCTCTTCAAGAAAAACGTTTCGGAATCGGAGAGGGAAAAGCATCTTTGTGCATTTGAAAAGTCT
>CACYBG010000181.1 GCA_902772605.1 uncultured Spirochaetaceae bacterium | reverse complement strand
CATACTTGCAAGCACAGCAGATTTATAGGCCGCAATGCTTCCGCTCACTCCAAGAATTATAAATTTTCCTTTAAGCATATTTCCTCCACAAATATTTCAAGCACACTAAAATGCAAAATCATCTGATGAAAAATTTTACGCCAGCCCAGGTTTCAAAAAGCATGTAATCTCCGCCGGATGCATTATCGTCAATCAACTGGTATTCACCGGCAGAAGATGGAGAGTAAAAGCACAGTCCCTCCATGGTTATTGCAGCCTGAAATGTCAGACCAAAATTCAGCGACACGTTCCGCGTTAGATTCAATCCGACCGATGCCTTGAAATTTCCAATCCGCAAAGCACCGAAAATGCAATCCATAAAATCCAACGACCGCAAAAGATGTCTGTCGAATGAAAGCAAAAATGTAAACGGACTCAATGCAAGCGAACAGCCCACGGTGAATTTTTCTCCGAAGCATTTTTCAAATCCAAGTCCCGCCCAGGTGACAAACCAATGCCTGTCCAAGGTGATGACGCTTATATCGCTCGATGTGTTTTTCACAGTCGAAAATTCTGAATCCCAAGCAGTGTAACAGCCGTCGGATTTTTTCACTCCATATTTTCCGCGCAGACCGTTTGCCGTCATGGAATTGAACGTGTAGTCCAAACCGATGAATGCCGTAACCACAGCCCCATTGTCAGGATGAAAATCATAACCGAAACTGAAGCTTTGATAAAACGATGAAACGGTTTTGCAATCGCTTTCGGTGTAATGAGTTTTTAAACCCGCAACATCAGAACTAACGTTCGGTAGTTCATAAACATTGCTCCAATCCGAATCATGCATAATGCCGTCAATCACCGGAATTGCAAATTTAAACGATGCACCCCAGGAAAATTTTGAAGAGCGCCCGTTGAATTCGAGTCCCAAAAGACAGAGCCCATCCTGATTCCAGTCCAATTCGCTCAGTTTTTCCGAGTGTTTTGAGCCGGAATCATCAGTATATATATAGTAGACAAATTCTCTTTGTGATGCATTGCAGAAAGAAACTAACGGTCGTAAGCTAAAAACCGTCTCTGCAAAAAGCGAGCTGTAGAAAAAAATGAATATCACAAGGAGAATTTTCTTCTTCATAAATCAGCAGTCTTCTCCAATCGGATCAATCTTGAAAATCTTTGCCAGCTGTTTTCTGACGGCATCCATATCTTTTTGATAGGGCGCACGGTACGTAACAGTCTCACCGGTTTTTGGATGGGTGAAAGTCAGTGAATACGCATGAAGTGCAAGTCGGGAAAGCAACGGACGTTCCTCAAATTCATCTCCGTTCCAACGCCTTTTGATTTCGCTGAGCCGAACCGGTTTTTGATTTCCCGAATAAAGCGGATCGCAGACAATCGTCACTCCATTTTCCTTCAGGTGAACCCTTATCTGATGGGTCCTGCTTGTACGGGGAATCGCTTCAATCCAAGAAAACGGCCCGCAATTTCCAAGCATTTTATAATCGGTAACGGCTATCTTTCCAAGCTTCTGATTTACGGTCGTCCTGTGACGCTGGTCTCCATCCGGAAGAAGTTTCAAATCAACATGAAGATTCTCCCAAAGCGGATGTCCGTTTACCAGACAGTGATATTTTTTTTCAACCCTTTGCTCCTGAAATTCGACGGCAAGGGCCTGCTGAATTTCCTGATTCCTTGCATAAACGACAATGCCGCTCGCATCGGTATCAATGCGATGGACTGCAAACAGGGGACCGAATTCCTTTGACGCACATTCATCAAGCCGCGGAGATTCCAAATCATATCTGTCCGCCGCAACCAGATATCCGCTTTTTTTGTTCAGCACGACGATATCATCATCACTGTAAATCACTGAATATTCTAAATTCTTCATAAAAAAGATTATAGAAGGTCAACGTAGAAAAGTCAAAAGGAGGATTCAAGCATGTTCAGGCCTAAATTGGAGGATTTGCGTTTTAAAATCAAAAAATGAATTCACTTGAGTTTCCCGTAATAAATTCGTATATTTATTAATGGACCGATTCGATAAGACCATTATCAAGCGGAGCCGTTTTTCATTTCGTTGCAGGACGGCAAAAAAAATATATGGGAGTAGCAATGGCTGACGATGCGTTAAAGGCAAAGGTTGAAGAGGCACTGGAACAGTTCCGTCCGGTTTTGCAATCAGAAGGCGGAGACATGGAGTTCGTTGGAATCGATGATGAAAACAAAGTTCATGTAAAACTTACCGGTGCATGTGAGGGCTGTTCAATGGCCGTCATGACCATAAAAATGGGCTTGGAAACCTATGTTAAAAATGTTTGCCCTGAAATTACAGAGGTTGTACAGGACAATGCAATTGAAAATCCAAATGATTTCGGAGAATTATATTGATGAAGATTACAAAAGACTCTTTCGTTTCAATCAACTACACGCTCAAGGATGACGACGGAAACACAATCGACACTTCCGTTGGAGCAGAACCGCTCATCTATCTGCACGGAAACAATTTCCTCCTGCCGAAGCTTGAAGAACATCTCGAAGGTAAAAGCGTCGGAGATAAAATAAATGCAGTGCTTCCACCTGAAGACGGTTACGGTGTTTATGACGAGCGCATGGTTGCAAAAATCCCAAGGGAAAACTTTGAAGTTGAAGGAGAGATTCCCGTCGGAGCAAAATTCCAGGCTGATACGCCACAGGGTCCTGCAATCGTTACGGTAAAAGAAGTCTCAGATGATTTCATAACGGTTGATGCAAACCACGAACTTGCCGGAAAGACCCTGCATTTTGACGTTGAGGTTCTGGAAGTCAGGGAAGCAAGTCCTGAAGAAATCAAACAGATGACCACCGGATGCGGTTGTGGCTGTGATTGTGGAGGAGACTGCGGTTCAGACGGTGGATGCGGCGGTTGCGGAGGATGTGGAAGCTGCGAATGATTACAGCCGATAAGTCACCAATCCTTTTTTAGGACCTCGACAATCTGGCGCGTATTCACCCATTTCGGAGCATTACCCATTTTAACGGTCTTATCAGCAATATTCGAGTAGATTTTAGACCGTTCTTCGTAAAACTCATGAAAAATTTCCCTGACTTCATCCAAGGAGCAGGGATTTTTTTTTGCTATGTATGCCGGAAGATTTCTGATGGTTCCATCTTCAGAAACGACAGCTTCCTTCAGGATTCTTTCCACCGCAATCTTTTCGTCCGCCTTCAAAAAAATGCACGTTCCAATCGATTTCAAAACATCAAGCGCATCGGGGTTGTTGCAGATTCCGCCACCGGTCGCAATCACTGCATCGGAATTTGTTTCTGAGAGTTTTTCCTTCAAGTGGACGCACGCAACAGTTTCGGCATCCTTGAACGCCTGCTCTCCTTTTTGAGTGTAAAGTTCGCGCGGAGAAAGACCAGTCTCGTCTTCAATCAGATTGTCCGTATCATAAACCGGCATTTTGAATTCTTTTCCCAGAAGCTTTGCCTGTGTACTTTTTCCGCAATGTTTTATTCCCATTAAAATTATCGATTTCATACCGTCAGTCTATCCTCTGTAAATCAAAAATATTGCAGGCACTTTGTTGATTTCCGGCGGCGCAGATTTTTTCCACTCGGCAATGGTTTT
>CACYBG010000180.1 GCA_902772605.1 uncultured Spirochaetaceae bacterium | reverse complement strand
GCAAACCTGCTTTCAAGTCCTGCAGTAGATTCATTGATGTTCTGTTCAAGGTAGTCGACCTTTCCGCGGAGTTCGGAAGTCAGGCTGTCGGTGCGAGAGTAAACCTCTTCCTGAAGTTCGGTAGTCTTTTCCTCGACCATGTTCTGGAGTGCTTCGGTCTTTGACTGAACCTCATTTTCAAGGTTGCGAGTCTTTGAAACGACATTCTCAATGATGACGGTACTCTTGTCGTTGATGAAATCCTCAAGCGGAGCAATCCTTTCGTTCACGTTTGAAGTCAGGGACTCTACTCGAGCATTGACATCATCCTCAATCGCCTGGGACTTTTCGTTCAGAGCCTGAGTAAGTTCGGAAAGGCGTGAATTCAGGTTTTCCTCGAAATCATCCGTCCTGCCGTTCAAGCTGGAAACGATGGAATCAATCTTCTGGGAAACTTTTCCTTCTATATTATCGGTATTGCTTGCAACCCTCGTATCAAGGAGGCTGTAGCGTTCATCGATGGAGTCTGAAAGTGCACTGGTCCTGTCGCCGATGACCTGTTCAAGATCCCTGAGGCGGTTTTCAAGGGAATCACCGAGAGTGTCAGAACGGCGGTTCATCTGCTCGTCAAGTTCTGCAAGACGGTTTTCAAGGTCGGCCTTCATTGCGGCTGACTTTCCGTTTACGGTATCCTCAAGCGTTGAAATGCGCTCTTCAAGGCTTCCTGTCAATGTTGTAGTGCGGGACTCAAGGGAATCCTCAAGTTCGGTCATGCGTGTCTCAATGTTGTTCCTGAGTGCATCTGAGCGTCCGTTTACTGAATCTTCAAGTTCACTCATGCGGCTCTCGACGTTTTCTGAAAGCGTAGATGAACGTGCATAAAGTCCGTCCTCAAGTTCTCCAAGACGACCTTCGATTTCACTCTGCAAGGTCTCTGAACGTTCTGCAACGGAATCCTCAAGGTTGGTCATGCGGTCTTCAAGTTCATCCGAAAGCGTTGACGAACGGGTATTGATTTCCTCTTCCAATGCGGCAAGGCTTCCTTCAACCTTGGACTTGAGGGATCCTGATTTTCCGCTTACAAGCTGTTCGATTTCAGAAAGCTTTTCATCCAGGCTGTCCGCAACGGAATTCGTACGGTTACCCATGTCGGCCTCAAGCTTTGCGAGTCTGCTTTCAAGGTCGTCCTTCATTCCGGTTGAACGTCCGTTTACTATGTTTTCAAGTTCCGTCATGCGGGTTTCAAGGTCTTCGGTAACAGACTTTGAACGTCCGGTAAGTCCTTCGCTAAGGGCCGTAAGTGTCGATTCGATTACGTTCGAAAGGGTCGTAGAGCGGGTTTCAACGGAAGTCTCAAGACTTGACATGCGTCCCTCAAGGTTGTCGGTCAAAGATGACGAACGTCCGGTAAGCTCTTCCTCCAAATCTGCAAGGCGGCCTTCGATGTCGTTCTTGAGGTTCGTGGCGCGGTCGTTTACGTTGTCCTCCAGTTCAGACATGCGGTCTTCAAGACTGTCTGCAAGTCCGTTGGTCCTGCTGCTGAGCTCTTCCTCCAAGTCTGCAAGGCGGCCCTCAACGTCGGACTTAAGCGTGCTGGAGCGTCCGGAAACGGTTTCTTCCAGTTCGGATATGCGGTCTTCAAGGTCATCTGAAAGGTTTGAAGTCCTTGACGTAAGCTTTTCTTCAAGTTCGGACATCCTTTCTTCTATTGATTCCGAAAGGCGTGCAGAACGGTCGGTTATCTCCTCTTCAAGGGATTCGACCTTTTCACGGGTTCCGGAAATCAATGATGTGGAAGATTCCGTTGCACTGTCAATCAGTTCTTCGAGCTTTGCAGTGATTGATTCGGTTATGTCGCTTGAACGTGTCGTTACGTCGCCTTCAAGTGATGCCATCGTATTTTCAAGGGACTGAATCAAATTCTCGGAACGCTCGGTCAGGGTTGACTCCAGGGTAGAAAGCCTGTTTTCAACGGATACGGAAAGGCTGTCTGTCCTTGAATCCACGGAAGACTGGAGTGCATCGAGAGTCGTATTGATTTTGTCCTCCATGGCTCCGGTCCTCTCATCGACTGACGATTCAAGGGTGTCAAGCGTAGAGTTGATCTTATCTTCCATGATGCCGGTCTTTTCGCCGACTGAAGACTCAAGGGTATCGAGCGTAGAGTTGATCTTATCCTCCATGGCCCCTGCCCTTTCATCGACGGAAGATGCAAGCGTTGAAATCTTGTTATCGATGTCGCCCTGAAGTTCGCTGGTCCTATCCTCAAGTGCATTCCTGAGATCGCTCGTCCTGCGCTCAATGTCGCTCGTATAGTTCTGGGTGAGTTCCGTGTACTGCTCGATTGCCGATGCAGTCTTGGACTGAACGTCATCAATGAGCGAGTTAAGCTTGTCGACGACCTGGGTGTGGAGTTCTCCGGAAGAATCCTTAATCTGCCTTTCAAGCTCACCGGTGCGTTCTTCAAGTGCAGCCTGAAGCTCTGCGGTCTTATTTTCGATGTTCCTCGTGTAGTTGCCGGTCGTCTCTGCATAATGGGCGATTGCTTCATCGGAACGGAGGCGGACTTCCTCAATCATGGCCTCAATCCTCTGATTGATTCCGGCTTCAAGTGAACCTTCCTTATCCTTGATCTGGTCGGAAAGTTCTGCAACCCTGGACTGAAGTGCCCTGTAAAGTTCATCGGTATGATTCTGAACGTCCTGATCGTAGGTTTCGGTCGTAACGTGATACTTTTCGATTGCGTTTTCAGTTTCCTGCTGAACGTTGAACGTCATTTCATCAAGCTTCTGCTGCAGGAGAGATTCAAGCGAGTCGGTCTTCTTCTTGATGTCCGAACTGATCGTTGTCGTACGTGCATTAAGGTCGTTGGCCTTCTGACGGATTTCGGCCTCAAGTGCAAGGAACTTGTCGTTGTATGTCGTCATGAGTGAAGTGGTCTTCTGCTTCAGGTCGGCATCCAGGCTTGAAGTGCGGGTTTCAAGTTCATCGGAAAGGTCGCCCGTCTTTTCCTTGATTGCAGCTTCGAGCGTCCTGGTCAAATCGGTTATGAGTGTACCGAGTGCAGAGGTCTTTTCCTTGACTTCCGCACTGAGTGCAGAATTCCTGTCCGTAAGCGAGTCGGTGATTTCAGTGAGCTTCTTCTTCATGCCGGCATCGATGTTTCCTGCCCTTTCATTGAAGTTTGCAAGCATCTTTGAAAGCCTTTCCTTGCAGGATTCCTCGACGGTCTTGGTCCTGGTATCGACATATTCCTCAAGGTCGCCGGTCTTCTGTACGATTCCGTTTTCAAGGGCTTCCGTCCTGGATGCAACTGAACCTTCAAGGCGTTCGGCAACGGAGGTATAGGTCTCTTCCATGCTGTCGGTGCGGGTCCTCATCAATGATTCAAGGTCGTCAAGCCTTCCGTTGATTGCATCTTCGAAACTGTGCGTACGGTTGTCTATTTCATCGGAATAATTCTGAGTGCGTTCGTTAACGGAATTTTCAAGGTCCGAAATCCTTCCGCCAAGAGTTTCCGAAAGTTCGTCGGTCTTAATGCGTATCGAATCCTCGATTGCGGCAGTCTTTGCTTCGAGAGAAACGTTAAGGTTCGTCGTGCGGTCGTTCAGTTCGTCTTCAAGGGACTGGGTCTTGTCGCTCATGAGGCTGTTGAATCCGTCGGTTGATTTCTGGAGGGATTCTTCAAGTTCCTGAATCTGATTCTCGAGACTGTTTTTCATGTCCTCGGACTTTTCGTCAAGGTTGGCCTGGAACGTGTTGACTGCTTCCTCAAGGTTGTCGGTAAGTGTCTGCATCTTGTTTCCGACATCCTCTTCAAGGCTCTGCTTCTTTTCTTCGACGGAGGACCTGAGCTGTGCAATCACTGAATCAACGTTGTCGATTATCTCCTGTGTCCTTACGTCAACCGAACTGTTGAGCGTAGATACGACGTTCGTAACTGAAGTTTCAAAGGATACGGTCTTTTCATCCACAAGGTCTGAAAGTTCAGAAAGCTTTGCAGAGAATTTCCTTTCTATAGAAGATGTCTCTTCCTCAACCGAATTCGTAAGGTTTTCGGTCTTTTCGTTGAGGCTGCTTTCAATGTTTGAAGTGCGGGTGTTGAGTTCATCCTCAATCTCGCCCGTCCTCTCCTTCATGTAGGACGAAAGCTTGTCGAGTTTTCCATAGGCATCGTCGGAAAGTGCGTTTATCTTTTCATTGATGTCCTCATCCAGACCGTTGGTCTTTTCTTCTATTGTAAGTGAAAGAGATGTGGTCTTTTCCTCGAGTGCATTCGTAATTGCGGCTACGCGCTCGTTGAGTTCGGAATCAAGGGAATCGGTCTTTTCCTCAAGCTGATTCTGGAGCGTGGTCGTCCTTCCGTCAAGAGCATCGGAAAGATCGTCGGTGCGCTGTGTCAGGCTCTGCTCCAAATCGGAAATGCGCTGGAACATGTCGTCGGAAAGTGCTGATGTCCTGTCCCTGACCTGTTCTTCAAGGGTAGACGTACGCTCGTCAAGGTCGTTTGCAAGAGCCGTAGTCTTTTCCTCAAGGCTCGTGGAGATTGCATAGGTCTTTTCCTCGAGAGCATCCTCAAGGTTCTTTGTCCTTCCTTCGAGTGATTCTGTCAAATCGTCCAGGCGACCGTTGACGGACGTTTCGATGTCGTCAGCCCTGCCGCCGATGTCGCTGGAAATGTCCTGCATCCTTGTCGTGAGGGAATCGACCAAATCTGTAGTCTTTGTCTGCACGGACTCCATGAGGTTCGAAAGCATGGATGTCACGCTGCCTTCAAGCGTAGCAGTCCTGGTATCGACGTCGGTCGTAAGGGATTCGAGTCTGGATGAAACCTTTTCCTCCAGGTTTCCGGTCCTTTCGTTGACTGAAGTTGAAAGCTCGGTGATTGTAGAGGTAACGGTCTGCTCAAGGTTTCCGACCCTGGAATCGACATCCTGCTGAAGGTTTTCAAGGGTTCCGCTGATTCTGCCTTCAAGTTCGTCGGTGCGTCCGGTAAGTGCATCCTCAAGTTCAGATACGCGGCCGTTTACGCTTTCCTCAAGATTTGCAGTCCTTTCCTCGACCGTTGCAGAAAGGTTGTCAATCGTGTCGTTGACTTTCTCTTCAAGGGTTGAAGTCTTTTCATCGACGGTTTCCTCAAGGCGCTTGGTGATGGATGAGACGTTGTCCTCAAGGCTCTGGGCCTTATCCTCAACCTCGTCCTGAAGTTCCTGAATCCTGTCGCCGAGTGAAGTTGAGAGGCTGTCGGTGGTTTCATAGACGGTGTCCTCAACTGCACGGGTCCTTTCCTCAAGTGCGGCGGTTGCATTTTCCATGCGCTCAAGTACGCTTTCCTCGACCTTATGGAGCCTTTCGTCAACTTCGGCATCAAGGGTTCCGGTCTTGGAATTGATTTCATCGTCAATCTTGCGGGTCCTGGTCTCAAAGTTGTTCAGGAGTGAATTGGTCTTTTCATCGAAATCGCTTACAAGCTGACGGGTGTTTTCATCATAAGTCTTTACGAGAACGTCAACATGCTCATTGAAGGTGCTGCTGAGCGATGAACTCCTTGCATTGTACTCCTCTTCAAAATCCTTGGTCTTCTGGGAGAACGAGAGCACAAGGTTCTGGATTTTCTCATTGAACGAATCTTCAAGTTCAACTGCCTTGTCCTGGAACATGGATGCAATGCTTGCAGAATTTTCATTGAAGGAAAGCTGAAGGGCATTCGTCTTTTCGTTGCATGAATTGTCCAGCGAATTGGTGCGGTCAACTACGAACTGCTCGAGTTTTTCAAGCTTGTCGGCGAATTCAGAGTAGATTTCCTCCATGCGTGCGTTAAGGTCGCTTGAAATCTCATTGACCTTGATTTCGTATTCGCGGTCGAAAGCCTTTTTCTGTCCGTCAAGGGATGCATTGAAATTTTCGGTCTGCTCGTTGATTGATTCCTGTGCGGCTTCAATCCTTCCGTCGATGAGGGCCTGGAGCTGCTTGGTCTGGGTTTCAATCTCCAGGAGGAGGTTGTCGTTCCTTGTGTTGACGGTATCCTTAAGCTGGGCGAAAGCTTCGTCTTCAAGTGTCTGGGCGCGTTCAGACGCACTTTCATAGGTCGTCTTTATGTCCGATGCAATCTTTTCCATTATAACGCGGTTTTCTTCAAGTGCCTGAGCCGTTGAATCGGAAATGGACCTGGCGCGGCTTTCATATTCCTCCAAGAGGTTTTCACCGAGATGCTTGAGGCTGCCTTCATTCGATTCGGAGAATTTATCAACAAGGGCAGGAATCTGCTTGTCGATTGAGATGATTTTCTTTTTCTGTTCGTCAAGGCGGTCGTTGAATTTGTCTATGATGTCGGCCTCGTCCTTTATGCGCTGGAGGTTCTGCTCTACTGCGGACGTCATCTCCATGAGGTTCTGGATTGCAGAGTCATAAGTGTCTATGCGGCCTGATATCTCTTCTACACGGTTCACCTGCCCCGCAAGATCTTCGGCAACGTTTTCGAATTCGCCCTTCTGCATCTCAAGCTTCTTTACGGCGGCAACGGCCTGGGCATCACGGCTTTCAAGTTCGCTGGCCAGGAAATGCAGCTGTTCCGTCTGGGTCTTGAAATACTCCTCGAACTCCTTCTGGCGTCGATCGGCATACTTCTTCACCGACTCCTTGGTGTTCTGACTTTTGTCAATCGCTCTAAGAACAATGCAAACAATTGCCGACAGGACTACTGAAACTACAATAACAATTACGTTCACTTTTTTTCACCCAAAAAAAGAAATCATAAGGTGCCCCGCATCAAGATGAAGGGCGGCACAAAGAACGGGGTTCCTCCAGAGACACAAGTCCAGGAATCAACCCTTTGCGGAATCCATAAAAAAAGACCCCGACATTCGGAGTCCATACTAAGGATGTCATGTTCAACGCCGAATAATCCGCATTCGTATCATCCGGCGTTTCCCTAAGACCTTGATACAGGAACGGCCCAACATGCAGATGCAGGAAAAGCCCCTCCCCCGCCACGACATTCCATGGACATGCAGATTCATGATTCAGAACCGCAAGCCAAGCGAAAAACACGGCGAGCACCGCGGTCAACGCCCGAAAACCCTATTTCATGTTTTCACGCATTTCCTCAGACGAAACCCCGGCACATTGTAGCACAATATCGGATAATTGGCGATAGTTTTTGAATGAAATATCTGCATCTTTTTCCTTAATATTGAAAATCTTTTTAAATCCCTTCAATAAATATGCACTTTTCATGCCGGCATTCCGTGAGCCAAGGACATCGTACTTCACCGAATTTCCGACGTAAAGGATTTCCCCCGGTTCCACGCCGAGCTTCATGGAAAGTATGCCGAACGGATACTTGGAAGGCTTCAGCGCACCTGATTCTTCGGAACCGATGCACACGTCGCAGAGTTCACGGATTCCCCAGATGTTACCCTTCTGTTCCGGCGGAAAATCGGAGAGTATGCCTATCTTGAGGCCAGCCGCCTTAAACGACCTGATGCACTCAAGTACGTACGGATAGGGTTTTATCCTCCTGAAATAGGCCATCATCCCGTCGTAGCATATCGTCTGAATATGTATCTTCGCCTCTTCGCTGCTTATGCCCATCATCCTGCCCAGAAGCCGGGCCTGGTATTCATAGAAATCAGCAAGCGGTGCCGTCCTGTGCAGGATTTTCCGGACACGGTTGAACCTGCTGTAGAAAGAGAGATTGCGCATGAAATATGGGATTATCCTGAGGTAGAGTTTCCAATCCGGATACAGAGTTCCGTCGATATCGAACGCTACGGCCTTTATTCCTTCCAACATGACTACATTATATATGGTGCAGGATGATTTGTCCAATGGTGAAAAAATTTAACCGTTTCCTTAAAATTCGAGTCTCTCCTCCCCGTGCAAGTTGTAAATTTATGCCAAGGGTTATATAATGGTTCCGTTCAACGACTCCGCTATCGAACAGCCTTAATGTTTGAAACGCGAACTTTTGGAACAGACCGGGAGCCATCCATGAAAAAAGACGGAAATTTCTTTATTGACAACGACGATTTCAAGACGCTTAACGACGAACTGATAGTAAGGTACGACAGCTATACGGTCGACGGAATCTGGGCGCAGGCCGATGAAAACCTTTCGGCTCTGGAAGAAAAGTACAGGAAGACGCACAGGAACCTACGCCCGCACCTGGACATAATCCTGCCGTTCATCGCCATATACAAGGTCCTCCTGAACGTATGTCCGTCCGATGCAATGGAGCTTGTGGCGGAACAGTCGAAGATGAATGCAATCAGGGAAAGAAAGGCCATAGTCGAGCTGTGCAACAGGAAGCCCCAGCAGTTCCTCAAGGAATGCAGGTCCATGACCAAGAAGGATTTTTCGGAAAAGGCCCTTTTTTCATGCTCGGTGACCGAAGAAACGAAGACCTCCTTCACGTTCGAAATTACGGAAAACGCCTACCTCATAATCTGCACCGGAAACGGATGCCCGGAACTTGCACAGATTTTCAACGACCGCTTCACATACCTGTATTCCCATCTGCCGGAGATAAAATTCAAGAGGACGGGAACCCTCTACACGCCTCCGGTAAAAAAGCAGGACGGAGATTCGGAATCTGAAGACGGAGAGCAGGAAGCGGCACCGGTTGAAAAGGCGACGTTCACATTCGAACTCAAGACCGAAAGGGAATGAACCGTAAGGGCACACGACCAGAGCCATCTGCTGATTTTTTGCGTCCAAATTCCGCCAAAAAACATGAGTTCCCGCATTTTTATAGGGCTGTGAATGGCAAATGCAATAAATATCGCATGGAAAGTTTTATGCTGGTTGAGGAAACGCTGTAATGGGAGGCGGGGTTCGTGGCAAGCAGCCATTTGTGCGGTGGGGAGCGTAAGCGACTCCAATACCTTATACCGCACACCCTTGGCAGATTGGCACGGTTCCCGCCGGAAATGGAAGCGTTTCCTCATTAATATTTACGTTTCCTAAATTCCATTAAGATTTGCACTTGCCATTCACATTCAAAACTTGCTGTCTTTTCCAACTTGCTGTATAGTAAAGGCATGGAACCAACAAGAATTCATGCCTTTAGGATAAGGAACATCTCAAATCTGCACGTGTACGGGCGAACCTCGTCATACAGGAGCGCACTTCCGCTTTTCTGGACGGGCTCGGGCTTTTCCGTAGACACCAAATCCGGCGAACTGTGGGCCCTGCTTGAAAGCGACTATTCGGTCTATGAACCCTGGGTCAGCGTATGGGTCAACGGAAACATGGTCGGAAGGTTCATGGTGGAAAAGGGACGCAGGTGGTACTGTCTGTTCAGGGGACTTTCTCCGGAAAAGGTTCACCGCTTTGAACTGCTCAAGGAAACGCAGGCCATGAGCGGAGACCGTCAGCACATGCTTCTCGTTCATGCATTGGGAGTTCCGGAAAACATAAAGGATCCGTCGAGCCAGGTATTCCTGAAACAGAAGGAAAGGCCCGTAAAAATAGAATTCGTTGGGGACAGCATAACCACGGGCGAAGGACTTTCAGGCGGCGTAGATGAAATGGACTGGATTTCCGGCTGGATGTCGCTCAAGGACAATTACGCACTGATGACGGCAAAGGCCCTCAACGCAGACTTCCACATACTTTCACAGTGCGGATGGGGAGTTACGGCATCCTGGGACAACGACAGGAAATGCATACTTCCGCCCCACTACACCAACGTCTGTTCAATGCACTGGGGAGAAAGGAACGAGATACTCGGAGCGCAGGACGACTGGGACTTTTCAAAGTGGAAGAGCGATTTCGTGGTCGTAAACCTTGGCACGAACGACTGGGGGGCATTCAACAACCCCATGAAGACGGATCCGGGAACGGGCGAAAAATGGAAATACAGGATTGATGCGGACGGAAAGCCGAATCCCGACGACCTGGCGTATTTCAGGACCGGAGTGATGAATTTCATAAAGAAAATCAGGGTCAACAATCCGAACGCCCACATAATCTGGATTTACGGAATGTGCGGATTTGAACTTGGCGGGGAGATAGCAGGAGCGGTCGAAACTTTTGCGTCGGAAAATTCCGATTCGAAGGTCCACTTCATGCACCTTCCATCCATGACGGACGAATCGTCTGAGGAAAAGGGATCCAGAAGCCATCCCGGGCCCGGCACACACAGAAGGGTTGCAAGGCTTTTGACCGAAAAAATAGCTTCTATCATGAAGGCGGAAAAAATGGGGTCGTCTACCCCGAAAAAGGATTGAAAATGGAACGACTGGACAGGATTCTTGCAAACCATGGATTCGGAACAAGAAAGGAAGTCCGCAGGCTTGTACGCTCAGGGGCAGTGACCGTCAACGGAAAACCCGTACTGATGGAAAGCGACCATGTGGACATGATGAACGACAAGATTGCAGTGGACGGAGAACCGCTTTCAGTGGAAACCCACAGGCACCTGATGATGAACAAGGCGGCAGGATACGTCTGCTCTACGAAGGAAGGGGAACATGAAACCGTATTCGACCTCCTTGCACCCGAAGACAGGCACAAGTATCTGGGCGGGGAGCTTGAACTTGTAGGCCGTCTGGATGTTGACACCGAGGGACTTCTGATATTGACGACCGACGGACAGCTGAACCACGAGCTTACGTCCCCCAGGCACCACGTTGACAAGACCTATCTTGTACGGCTCGAAAACCCCGTAGATGACGAAAGCAAAAGGTCTTACGAAGCCAAGCTCAAAAAGGGCATACACATACAGGCAGACGGAAAGGACGGTGAAGCAGACTGTCTTCCGGCACAAATATCATGGGGAGATGAAGACGGAAACCGGACGGACGACACATGCAGGCTGACAATATCCGAAGGAAAATTCCATCAGGTAAAGCGCATGTTCGCAGCACTTGGAAACAGGGTCGAATACCTGAAGCGCATCTCCATCGGTTCCCTGCATCTGGATGAAAACCTTGCACCGGGAGAATACAGGGACCTGAGAGCAGAAGAAATCGAAATGATGAAAAACGGAAACCGCTGAAAAAAAAATCGGCAGGCACATACAAACCATACATTTGAGAGGAAAAAATGACTGACATAGAAATCGCCCAGGCAAACGTGATGGAGAGCATATCCGAGGTCGCAGGAAAAATCGGACTTTCGGAAGACGACTTGGACTTTTACGGAAAATACAAGGCAAAGATATCCTACTCCAAGCTGAACGAATATCTGGAAAAGGCATCCGATCCGAAGGGGCGCGGACACCTGATTCTGGTCACGGCAATGACTCCTACGGCAGCCGGAGAAGGAAAATCAACGGTGACCATAGCATTGGGAGACGGATTTCGCCGCATCGGAAAGAAGTCCGTCATCGCACTCAGGGAACCGTCGCTCGGACCGTGTTTCGGAATCAAGGGCGGTGCATGCGGAGGAGGATATGCACAGGTCGTACCGATGGAGGACATAAACCTTCACTTCACCGGTGACATACATGCCATAACCGCAGCCAACAACCTGATTGCCGCACTGGTTGACAATCACCTTCAGCAGGGAAACGAGCTTGGAATCGACCCGCGTACCGTAACGTGGAAAAGGTGCGTGGACCTGAACGACAGGGCGCTCAGAAACGTAGTGATAGGACTCGGTTCAAGGATAGACGGAGTACCGAGGGAAAGCCACTTCCAGATTTCCGTAGCAAGCGAAATCATGGCCATCGTGTGCCTTTCAAGGACCATCGGGGAGCTTAAGGAGCGCATTTCGGCAATCACCATCGGACAGACCTACGACAAAAAGCCGGTTACTTTCGGACAGCTTAAATGTACGGGTGCAATCGCGGCGCTTTTGAAAGATGCAATACGCCCGAACCTGGTGCAGACGCTCGAACACACCCCTGCATTCATACATGGAGGTCCCTTTGCAAACATCGCACACGGATGCAATTCGATCAATGCAACGATGTGCGCACTGGCAACCGGAGACTATGCAGTGACGGAAGCAGGATTCGCAGCCGATCTTGGAGCCGAAAAATTCTTCGACATCAAGTGCAGGAAAAACGGGCTTTCACCGGATGCAGTCGTAATAGTCGCAACGGCAAGGGCTCTCAAGATGCACGGAGGAGTCCTAAAGGCGGACCTTCAGACTGAAAACCTCCAGGCTGTGGAAAAAGGATTCGAAAACGTTCGCGTCCACATCGAGAACATGGCGAAATTCGGAGTGAAGACCGTAATTGCGGTAAACAGGTTCATCACCGACACGGATGCAGAACTCAAGCTGATACAGGACCTTGCACGGAAAAACGGTTCGGAAGCCATCATCTGCGAAGGATGGGAAAAGGGCGGAAAAGGAGCCGAAAAGCTTGCCGAATACGTCGCTGGCCTGTGCGAAGGAGAAAGCGGATTCCACTGCATTTACAGGGATGAAGACAGCCTTGAGGAAAAAATCAACGTGCTTGCAAGGGAGATATACAGGGCCGGATCAGTCGAAATGGATGAAAAGGCAAGGAAAAAGCTCAGGCAGTATCAGGACGAAGGATACGGAAAGCTTCCGATATGCATGGCAAAGACGCAGAATTCAATCAGCCACGACAAATCCGTGCTTGGTGCGCCTAAAGAGGGGTACGCATTCCCGATAAGGGACGTTCAGCTTTTCAGCGGTGCAGGATTCATAGTTGCATTCGCGGGCGACATAGTGGACATGCCAGGTCTTCCGAAAGCTCCGTCGGCAATGAACATAGACGTGGACGACAACGGAGTGATTTCAGGACTGTTCTGAAAAAATGCCGGCTTTCATCGATTTCGCACGGAACACGGAATCTACATGGGATTACATAAAACAAAATTAGATAAACGGGAAAGGAAAATGAAAAAATCTAAGACAGTTTCGGCGGTAATCATTGCGCTGACGGTTTCGGCCCTGAGTTCATGTGCAAGGACCGATTTCAAACCCTTCGACGTAAAGGACTCGGGTCCGAAAATCTGGCTTCAGAGCGGAATCAATCAGCTTGAAAACGGAGATTTCAAAAACGGAAAGGAGCATTGGGGAACCTTCATTTCATCGGGCGGAAGTGCATCCATCGACTATTCGGACGGAAAGGCAGACGTGAAAATCAAGTCGCCGGGAAGCGTCAACTACGGAGTCCAGTATTATTACGACGGATTCAGAATCTACCACGACGGACAGTACACGCTTTCGTTCAAGGCTTCATCAAGCGCACCCAAGGGATGTGAAGTAAGGATACAGCTCAACGGAGGGGACTATCATCCGTACGCAGTCGATACGTTCACTTTCGGCGAAGAGCAGAAGGAATACTCAATCGACTTCACGATGACGGACGATACCGACATGATGCCTAGGCTTGCATTCAACATGGGTACATTTCCTGACAGGGATGCTTCCGACTTCCCGATTACCGTAACGTTAAGCGACGTAAAGTTCATACTCAACAACTCCATTGCAGAGGAGGAATCAGGAAACGGAGGAGCCGACTTCATCAGGGTCAATCAGCTTGGATTCAGGCCTGAAGACGATAAGACCGCATACGTAAAGGTCACCGAGGACGGACAGAAATTCTCTGTAATCGATCCGAACGGAAAGACCGTCTACAGCGGAAAACTCGGTAAACCCGTGCGCGACGAAATGGCTTTTGAATACGTAGCCCCGGCCGATTTTTCTTCCCTCAAGGAATGCGGAACATACAGGGTCAAGGTAGGCGAAAACGAAAGTTTCCCGTTTGAAATTTCGGAATCCCCCTACTCCGACATGCTCAAGGATGCACTCAGGTACTTCACGCTTTCAAGGTGCGGAACGGAAGTCGAAGATGAAGTTTTCGGTCATCCGGCATGCCACACTGGAACCGTCCTCACGGTCGAAAGCCTCAAGGAAAAATCAGTCGTCGGAGGATGGCACGATGCAGGCGATTACGGTCGCTACGTTGTACCGGCGGCAAAGGCAGTCTCGGACCTTCTGTTTGCATACGACATGGGCGGTTCAAAAATCGATTTCGACATACTGGATGAAGTCAAGTTTGAGACCGACTGGCTTCTTCAGATGCAGAAGGATGACGGCGGAGTCTACCACAAGATAAGCTGTGCATCGTTCCCTGAATTCGTAATGCCCGAAGAGGAAAAGGAAATCCTGTACCTGAGCAACGTTTCTACCGCAGCAACCGCCGATTTTGCCGCAACGCTTGCACTGGCTTCAACATACTACAGGAAAAGCGACGCATCATATGCAGACAGGCTCCTGAACGCAGCAATCAAGGCATGGGAATATCTGGACGGAAAGAAGGGACATTCATTCTCGAACATCGCATACATAAGCACCGGAGCATATCCTGATGAATATGACGAGGACGAAAGGTATTTTGCGGCGGCGGCACTTGCACTTGCAACGTCGGACGGAAAATATTCTGCAGAAGCGGAACGAATCAGGAGCGAAAATTCAAAGAGATGGAAGGAACAGTTCGGATGGGAACAGATGGAAGGATACGGAGACAGGATAATCGCACTGAATCCGACGCTTTTTTCGGAAAAACTCGTAAAAGATGTTAGGGATGCAGTCAAGCTTCGTGCAGATGAAGCCGTAGCAAACGCAGGTCTTTCAGGATTCCGTCAGGCGCAGAGGACCCTGAACTGGGGAAGCAACATGGAATCGATGAACATCGCACACCTTCTTTCGCTTGCAAATGAACTTTTCCACGGAAAAAAATACATACGGGCCGGAAGGAATCAGGTTGATTACATACTGGGCGCAAATCCGCTGAGCAGATGCTACGTCACGGGATACGGAAGCAATCCTCCGGTTCATCCGCACCACCGTCCGTCAATCGCAAAGGACACCCCGCAGAAGGGAATGATGGTAGGCGGTCCGGACGAAAAGCTTGAAGACGAATTTGCAGGATACCTGCTTTCCGACAAGCCTCCACTGCTCTGCCACATAGACAACTACCAGAGCTTCAGCACGAATGAAGTCACGATATACTGGAATTCTGCATTGGTCTATGCACTGGCGGCACTCTACCGCTAAAAAAACTGACAATCAAAAAAAACGGGGCGTACCGATTGATGGTGCACCCCTTTTTTCATGCAGCGATCACATTCAAAAAACTGCGTCAGATTTTCCTGAGGAGGATTATCTCTATGCGGCTGTTCCTTCTGCGTCCAGATTCCGTATTGTTGTCACCCCTTGGCTCGGACGAACCGCGGCCTTCAATGCTTATGTCGGACTTGGTGCGGACTCCGCGTTCAATCAGATAGTCGGCTACGACCTGCGCCCTTTTCGTCGAAAGCTCCACGTCCGGCGGAACGATTTCCTCGGGCTCTTCGGGTTCTGCATCTTCATCAGAAAGCTCATCGTCGGATTCAGGCTCGGAAAGCTCCACCTTAGGCTCTTCGGCAGGCGGCTCATCAGGATTTATCATCGCACAGTGTCCGGCAACGAGAATCCTGTTGTCATAGTTCCTGAGTACGGCGATTATCCTGTCCAGACGGTTGAATTCACCGATGTCAAGCTCATAGGAATCAATCATGTACTTTATGGATTCAAGGCAGATCGTAACGCCTTCCTTTGAACGGTAGACGGAAACGCTGTCCTTGAGTGCCGGATCATACGAAACGATTTCCTGAATCCTGTCTACTATCCTTCCCTCACGGTCGGCTATGCGTTCATCAGTCCCGGTGTTTTTGCCCAGGACCACGTGCATGCCAAGCCTTCCTCCAAGATAAATCGAAGGTTCATTTCCGAAATCGACTCCGAACTGGGGTGTCAGTTCAAACTCAAGGTTACCCTTTGCAAAATCAAGGCAGTTCCACCTCATGGAAAGTCCAAGGAGGAGCTTCGGGTCCATGGTACTTACGGTCGAATCCGTCGTTACGGACTTGAAGGCAATACCGAAGTCAAGTTCAGGCTGGAAAGCAAAATCGGAAAGTCCGAACGGAAAGCGCACCCAGTATCCGAAAAGCAGATCGACATCGGTTCCTGCAGTGACTGAAGACTTCATTCCGGTCAGAGGGGAATAGGAAATCGACATCTTGAGTCCGTTCTGTTTTCCGACGATGTAGAACGGCATTCCATACTCAAAAGCAAAACCGATTCCTAAGTCTCCGGATGCCTCGTTGCTGTGGCTGCCGGACAAAATTCCGTTTCCGTTTCCGAAAAGTCCATAGCGGACGACCACCGACACGTCATCCTGTGCAAAGCTTAACGAGCCGATTAAAGCCATCGCCAACAAAACAAAAATCCTTTTCCTCATAACTAAACTCCAACTCTTATCTGTTAATACGTCCCTAATCCCGTCTTTTAGACCGGCTGCAGAAAGTATGTCCTCATAAGCCCCTTGCCCTTGACTTCCACGTCAACTCCATCGCTGTAGGTGCAAAGTTGCTTCGTCTGTTCGTAAGTCGATTCAGACACATGTATCTTCATGGGCTCACCGGTACTTTCCATCCGGCTTGCAACGTTGACCGTATCGCCCCACACGTCGTATATGAATTTGGTCTTGCCGATTACTCCGGCAACAAGGTTTCCCGTATTCATCCCCACCCTGATTTTAACGTCGGCCCTGTACCTGGCATTGAAGTCCCGGACCTCCTCAATCAGTATGCGGGCAAATTTCAGCATCTTTTCCGCACCGTCGTTTCCGGAATCTTCACTGAGACCTGATGCAGCCATGTATGCGTCCCCGATGGTCTTTATCTTTTCAATCCCGCACTGTTTTGCCCTGATGTCGAATCGGGAAACCATCTTGTTGAGCATGGTAACGACCTGTTCTGCAGTCATCCTGTCGCTCATCCTGGTAAATCCGACTATATCGGTGAACAGAACCGTTACGTTCGGGTATTTCTTTGCAATTATCTGTCCAGGCCTTTCGGTCAGTTCCCTGGCTATGGGGGCCGGCAGAATGTTCAGCAGAAGGTGCTCGGACTTTTCCTTTTCAAGCCTGAGTTCATGTGTACGCTCAACGACCTTTCGCTCCAGATCGTCCTGATACCTCTGCATTATCAGAATGCGTTCATCCTGCATCCTGTTGATGGTCGCCGCCTGTTCACGGATGCTCTTTATCTGCTCGACCATATCCTCCGTCATCATGGAAAAGGACCTGTACAGATGCTCCACTTCATCGCCGGTCTTTATCTTCAGTCCCTTTATATGTTCGACGCATAAGTTCATCTCCTCAAGGTTTCCGTGGCTTGCCATGAAGTCGCCTGCATAATATGCAATCCTGTTGATGGGCTTCGAAAGATACTTTGTCGAATACCAAAGGCCTATCGCCATGATTGCAACGAAAATCCCCACAAAATAGAGTGCAATCCTCAAAAGGAAATTCCTCTTGTATGCATTCAGGGCGTTCATCGATATGTCCGCTCCGGCATAGGCAGAGATTTTTCCGTCCGATGCGAATATGGGACGATACACCGTCAAAAGCCATCCGAAACGGTCGTTGGATTCCAGCGGCTCGATTTCCTTTCCCTCAAGCAGGCTCGGAACATAGGGAAGGAAGGTTTCATCGAATTCAATCGTTTCACCGACCTTGAAATCCTGCCCCTCTTCATCAGTATCGAAAATCACGTGGCATCCGTCCTCAAGTATCCGATAGACGTAAACGTACTCGATGTCGGGAATGTTTTTCCTTATGTCGCAAAGCCTGTCATGAGTTTCGGCATATCCTTCTACGGATTTTCCGACTTCCATGTATTCGTCTATCCGGTCCGCATCAACGCATTTTGCAGCGAGTTCGACCGCCCCCTGAGCCATCTTTATGTGCTCTTTCCGGGAATTCGAAGTGTAGAGGCTCAAGCTGATTGCCGCCATCGTTACGGTCAGTATCAGGGCAGATACGGCAATGGCCAGCACTATCTTGAGTTTGAGTGAATGTATGGCCTTCCTGCGCTGCGTGTTTTCTTCCATTCTACCTCCAGTTCCCCTCCACCGACAAAGCCAAGGAACTTCCCCATGAAAAACATTATAACACGTTTTTCCCTCAGTGCACATAGCAAAAGAGACTTTGGATCGGACTAGCGGCTCCTTAGCTGGATGAGGACTGCTCCATGCGGCGGAACCGTCTTTATGAGTTCGGAATCTCCTGTGACCGGTGCATGGTCCCTGCGTTCCCAAAGGTCCCTCTGTACATACAGTGTTCCGGGAAAAAGTCCTCCGACATCGTTCAGGTCCACGGAAACCTCCGATTCCGAGTCGCTCAGGTTGAAGAATGCCAAATTTACGTCCATTCCCTTTGCGGGACAGCCGTTTCCATAGCTTGCCCAGACGCAGCTTTCATCGTTACGGTATATCTGTACGGCTCCATGGCTGTTCTTTTCAAGCGAAAGCACTTCAGGATTGGTGATAAGCGGCAGTGTTTCCTCGTCCAGCTGCGGAAGATCAGTTCCAATCATTAGTGGACTTCTGAAAATGCACCAGAGCGTCATCATGGTCTTGCGTTCATCGGGCGTAAAGCGGGTATACCATTCCGACCCGAAACCCCAACCGAGCTTTCCGATGGGTAGCATGTCGCAGTCAGGCCAATTTCCTCCGCCGACATGTTTCTGCCAGACTTCGCAGCGTTCAAACATGGCTTTCAGGAGGGGCCAGGTATCCCAGAAATCGTCGGTTATGCGCCACATGTTCGCGTATTTTTCAAGGTGCCAGGCCTTTTCGATTACCGCCGGTCCAGGACTCAGGGACAGAACCATGGGTCTTCCCGACCTTTCGATGGCAAGGGCAATCATCTCGATTTCCTTTTCCGCCGAATACGGGTCATCGGGATACATGTTGGTATTGCAGATGTCGTCAACCTTCACGTAATCGACTCCCCAGGACGCATACAGGCTGAATATGCTGTCGTAGTATTCCTGTGCGCCTTTCTTTGAGGGGTCCACGCCGTACATGTCACCGTTCCATCGGCTGATGCTGAATGGATTTGCTATCATGTCGGCCGTAACGTCGGTACCGAGGATTCTTGTATGGTTATGTGCACAGATTCTGGGGATTCCGCGCATGATGTGTATTCCGAATTTCAGTCCAAGCGAATGTATGTATCCTGCAAGCGGAGCAAACCCCTTTCCCCCGGCGCTTGACGGAAAACGGTTCGGAGCCGGAATCTGCCTTGAATATTCGTCTATGCAGAATTTACTGAACGGTATGTACTGCACCTTTGGATTCTGGGAACCTGCGTCGGGATCAGACCACTGTATGTCTATGACTATGTATTCCCATCCGTATTTCTTCAGGTTGCGGGCCATATAATCGGCATTGGCCTTCACCTGCTCTTCGTTGACCATCGTGTTGTAATAATCGTATGAATTCCAACCCATGGGCGGGAATTTTGCAGCGTCGTTTTTTGAATGCATTTTTTCTCCGTATTCTAAGGAACCGCTAATTAATACAGGAAGCATTAATCGGCTCCCAGGGCATTAAAAAAGGACTGCCACACGGACAGTCCTTTCAGGTTGTTCTAAAGCATCAAGTCCTGATAACAGGAACCAATCTTAGAAGTTGACGTTTACGCCAGATTCATCAGCTGTAACGCTAGGAGTATTGACTTCTACCTTTGGAGTCTTTACTTCTGGAGCCTTAACGTTTGTATCGCTTCCAACCATCTTCATCTCAACATGATAGTCTGACTGCTTCCACTGTGGATCGATGTCCAATGTAAGGTCTGTGTTGAGGCTGAGTCCCTTTGTGAACTTATAAGTGCGGAGAGTCCTCTTGCAAGAGAATGTAACTGAAACTCCATCGAGTCCAGCGTCCCACTTGAACTCACCGCCATCAATGTTCTTCTCTGTGAACGTGTAGATTACTTTGCCTGTCTTTGCATTTGAAAGAGTTACAGCAAAGTTTCCGTCTGTGTCAGCTCCCAAAGTCCATTTTCCGTTCCATTTTGAATCGACCCATGAACCCTCAATCTGAGCGCCAGCAGCGAATGTTGAGCAGATTGCTACACATGCAACTGCTACGAGTGCTAAAAGTTTTTTCATAACACACCTCTCTAATAAGTTATATTGGTTATTATACACCTTTTTCAATTTCTGGCAAGTTTTTTTTTATCATTTACTAAAGATTATTTCAAAAATGCCGAAAGCCTTGATTTTTCAAGCCTTAAAGGGGCTATTCGGAATCATAGTCGATGAGCGTGGTCACGTTTACAGGCTCCAAAATCTTCCTGAAATTGAGGAAGGGAAGCCCTACGACACCGAAAACGTCCGTAACCGTGCCACCACCCTGCTCCACAAGGTTCTTTGCGGCTGCAAGGGTGCCTCCCGTAGCAATAAGGTCGTCCACGAGCAGAATGTTCTGTCCCGCCTGTACGTCCGCACAGTGAACCTCTATCTCCGCCTTGCCGTATTCCAGGCTGTAGGAGCATGAATAGGTCTTTCCCGGAAGCTTTCCCTTTTTCCTTATCAGTACGAGCGGAATGCCCATCTTCTGAGCGAAAGGTGCCGCAAATATGAAGCCCCTGGATTCGATTCCTGCAACGGCATCAATCTTTTTGTCCCTGTAGATTTCAGCCATGCGGTCGATGCAATAGGTAAACGCCTCTGGATGCCTCAGGATGCCCGTTATGTCGTAAAAAAGCACGCCCGGCTTGGGAAAATCCGGAATTCTTCCAATCACCCTGTCCAAAACTTCAAAATCTCTGTCCATAAAATCCTCTATGCTGCAACGGTCCGTTCAAAAAGAGCGTAAAGCCGTTGCGATTTTTTAATGCCTTGTTTTCATTCAGTCCAGAAACAAATGCATGTTTCCAGTCAAAAAAAAGCCGCCCCAAAAAGGAACGGCATTAAGGATAACCCTAAAATCCGATTTTCTTAGGGCTTCCCTTAACGGAGGGCTTTCGCCGACCGTTTTTTATTCTTCTTCAGCCTCTTCTTCTTCTTCGGCTTCCTCGTCTTCTTCAGCTTCCTCAACTTCGTCTACTTCGGTCTCTTCAGCCTCGGCTACGTCTTCTTCGTCCGCTTCATCTTCATCAGCTTCCGCTTCGGCAGGTGCTGCAGACGGCTTTTCGTCTCCCAACGGAGTGCTTACCTCGGCCTGGATGGCTTCATCCATTGACACGATTTCAACGCCTTCATTTACGTCGTATGTTGCAATGACCGTTCCGTTTCCATCGACAAGCTTAACCTGGGTGATTTTCTTCTGATAGTTTGATGCATCGGAATTCTTCACCACTACGAAAGTGACCTGGGCAGAAAGGACGTTATCCTTGATGTATCCGTCGAAAACAGGCCATTCCTCTGCAAGATTGTCCTTGTTGAGGCTGTAGTGGAGTCCCTTTGAAGTATAGTTCAGGTCCGGTTCGTTTGACTTGACCGTGAACGGGAAGTATTTTGCGGTTCTGTTGAATGCACTGAAAGAAAGGCTTACGCTGTCACCGGAATAAACGAATTCCTTTGAAACGAGCTCGTCAATCAGGGACTGTTTCTTCCTGTCGATTTCTGAGAATGCGGCATCGTATTTTCCGCGGATTTCTGCATCCATTTCGGCGATTGCCTGCTTGCGTTTTGCAGATACCGATTCGATTTCCTCAGTTACGCGGGTGTTATACTCATCGGCGCTTTCCCATCCGAACTGCTCCATCTGGGAAATCCTTGCAAATTCCTTCTGCATTTCGGAATTCAAGGCTGAATTGGCCTGCTGAAAAGCAGTTTCATACTCATCCTGAACAAGGGCACGCTGATAGTTCAAGTCATAAATCTGGCTGAGGCAGTCTCCCAACTTGTCCTGAGCCCATGCTGAAACACCGATTACCGAAGCTGCCAAAATCAAGGCGACCTTTTTTATACATTTCATAAAAAACTCCTTTTAATCAGCCGTACGCCGATAGAGATGTAGCAAGCCTTCCCCAAGCGTCAGTTCAAGCTCATGGCATGGCTGAAATCTTAGGGTCTGCCTGTAGTTTAAATAATAGATTCAACTTTTTCATTTGTCAAGGAAATCTCTGGACAGCG
>CACYBG010000179.1 GCA_902772605.1 uncultured Spirochaetaceae bacterium | reverse complement strand
GTTTCCTTTCCAAGACAATGGAAGAATTCCTTACTGAGAATCGGGAACTGATTTCCCTGACGGCCACAGGTCATCTTTGCCATCTGGCGAACAGTAGTCATTTCACCAAGGATTTCTTCGACTCCGATTGCAACAGTCTCTTCCGGGAATTCAGAAGCTTTTGATTCGAGACTGTAATTTATTTCCTTTGCTTCCTGAAGTTCCCTGAGGTATCCGCTCAATTCCTTGTCGACTTTCTGCAGGGAATGGAAAAGCGTGTTGATTTCTGAAAAAAGCTTGCGCTGCTGTTCGGTATACGGCTGCTTATGTCTGTCCAGACCGATGACGGGATTATGCTCGACAAGCATCTTTACCTTGTCCTGAACCTGAAGTTCCAGACGGTCCCTTTCTGCTTCACGGGAAGTCAACAGGTTTTCGGAGCTCTGCATCTTTCCGTCGTTCTTGCTCTTCAACTGCTGAATTCTCTGCTGATCGGCTGCAGGACCCGCCTTCTTTTTCGTAGGAAGCTCATCAGTCAAACTTGGAGTCAATCTGCCGCCTGCAATTTCCTTAATCCATTCATCCATGTAAAGGACAGGCTCACCCGATGTATTGTCCAGGATTGCACGTGAGAAGAAATCCTTCTGTTCCGGTGAAAAAAGCGACGGAAGGACCATTCCATACCTCATTGCGAGTCTCTTGCACAAAGGTGTCTTTGTGTTTGCCATTTTCGGTGCCATTGAGCGCAGGAAATTCCAATATGCCGGAATAATCTGCTGACGGTATGCAGAACGATCATTCCTATCCTGGGTCGTCAAATACTTTGAAAGAAGCTGATGCAGGCGTGGAGCACTTTCATCCTCTCCTGTAAAGCAGGTCTTATAGTATTTAGGGTCGTCGAACACGGGATTCGGTTCATCTTCCCAGAATTTTTCGATTGGATTGAATTTACTGACGCTTAAATCAACTGCGAGTGGATTTTTTTCGGTTTCCGACTCACTGTCATCGCTATCCTTGTAACGTCCGCTTCCACCCTCTCCAAATGTATAGCCTTCTTCATCATCATCGGACGGTTTTCCGCTTCCGGTGCTTGGCATGTTGTTTTCCGTTTCATTCAAAAGGGCCGCAATTTCTGGGTCCATGTCATCCATTCCACTCATTTCTACTCCCTTGCAATAATTTTCAGGAACCCAATCCTGAGTTCCCGCCAAAAAACGATGGCACAGCATAACACTTCCGTGCATTTTTATGCCGATATTTCAATCATCAACCTGCTTAATAAGGAAATCGTCGATTAATTCAGGAACATAAACCGACATTTTCCTAAATTGATGACTTCCATCTATTATAATATGTAATTTCCATTCAGTCCACAAAAGAATTTATGGCAGAATCAGTTTTTCCCGCCGGCTTTGTCCTTGCTCATTGCCTTTTCAAGCCTTGCAACGATTGCATCCACATCTTCCTTTGTCTTGATTCCAAAATGATGGAGCAGAAGCGGATCAAACTGATCGAACTCAAGGTCTCCGTTCTGATAGTGACTGAATGCATCTGCAAGTCCGACTATTTCGGCAAGCTTACGGTCCTCAATCGGAGCCATTTCAGGCGAATGGTGATAGCGGATTGCCGAAACAATCATTTCCGGGAAATTCCATTTTTCAGCCACCCTTGCACCGACTTCCGAATGATTGACACCTGCGACGACCCTTTCAAAAAGTTCCGGGCTTAAATCGTAGGTATTGCTGAGCGTATTGACCCTTTCCAAAATGTCGGGATGAGCCGTCTCGAAAACGATTTTTCCCATGTCGTGAAGAAGACCGCAAACGTAACTGTCATCGACATAGCTCTTTTCGCTTGGTCCACGGCAGAAACTTCTTGCCAGATTGTATGAATAGAATGCAACCTGATACGAATGGTCCCAAAGTTTCCTGATGTGCTCCGTATCGTCCAGCGAAGAAAGAGTCTGTATTGAACCGATGGAATAAAGCAGGTTTTTGATTCCCCTTATTCCGGCAAGCTTTACGGCCTCACCGATTGAATGGCATGGGGTCGCAAGAGTGAATGCGGCAGAGTTCACAAGTTTCAGAAGTTCGGCAGTCAATGAAACGTCGTTTGAAATCTTTAAGGCAATGTCGCTCATCTTGCTGTCGGGATTGTTGATTACCCTGTTTATTTCCGTGATGTTCTCGGGGAATTCAGGAAGACCGTTAATCAAATTGACGAATTTTGAAGAGAGTTCAGAAATGTCGTTGGTCATCTTGTCGCTGAAAGGCAAGGTCAGTCTTGTAATCGTCTCGCCGTCTTCGCTGAATATCTGATACGTTTCTTCGGTCAGACCGATTTTTTTCAGGAGCAGAATCATAATCACAAGACCGAGTCCGGCTCCTTCCGAATCATCCAGAAGCTGTGCCAAACCGTCTTCAACCGATTTATACTGCTGGGCCCTCGTTATCTTGTCGTGAATCCTCTTGTATTCGTAATATGTCAGTTCGGCCTTATTGCGCACTTCCACGCGGATTTTATTGTTGTAGGTCTGCATTATGGTCTTGATGTAAAATCCACGTTCTTTCTGAAGCTTTAGGTAATGATTGATGTCGGCAATCGTATCCTGCTTGAAATCCTTCATTCCCTTCACGTAATCGGCTTTTTTGTTTATATCCAGACCGCGCTCTTCAAAATAGATTCGCTTGGTATTTGCCTTCTTGGCATTGTTGACAAGCTCCTTCAGACAATAGGACAGACTTTCAACCATGTGATCCTGTCTGACTTCGGCAAGAAAAACCTTCAGGACGTCAGCCATATAATCTTCCATTTCATGTGGAAGCGTATAGGTTGTAATTGTAAGAGGTATGCCTGATTGAATCGCCTTTCGGATTTTAGAAACGTCAACCTCTATCTTTTCTGCTTGAGCCATCATATTCTTCCTTAAAATTTACTTTTTTTAATAAAATGCGAAACGGACCATTGATTGAAACCAATGATCTTTAATTAATCCATTATATCACAGTATCCGCGATTTTTAAAGCAAAGCTTGAAAAACCGATGAAATTGCGTCACCCCTCTGTAACGGGTGATTTTTACTCCTTAACCTGCCTTCTACTGTAAATTTTTCTTCAGACTGTCTACCCATGCCTGCATCAGGATTCCGAATGCAACCCCTACGTTCAGGGATGCCTTCAATCCGGTCATCGGAATGGACACGACTTTTCCCTTTGCCTTTGAAAGTGCTTCAGGACTTACCCCAAGCTCTTCCGACCCGATTATTACGATTCCCTTTTTCGGGAACTTGAATTCCTGTATTGGAGTTCCGCCGGTTTCCAGGACGAAAATCTCAGAATCTCCGTCTGCCGGAAGTTCATCAAGGGAACATCTTGTATAGCCCAAGGTCTCGATGCATCCCATGGCACTTCTTACGGCTTTTGATTGGGACGGATCGGTACACTGCGGCGATATGTACACTTTTTCGCAGCCCATGGCCTCTGCAGTCCTGAAAATCGACCCCAGATTGAACGGTGAACGGATGTCTTCCGCATACACAGCCACGCCCGGAAAAAAATTCCGCTTTTCTACGGTTGCATTTTCCGACGAATGAGGAGCAATCACCAAATCCCACTCGGCAGGAAAAGTCCCTATTATTGCAAGAAGTGCGTTCCTTGCCAGATTGCAGACCCTGCGTTCATCAAAATCTTCATCGGAAAGCAGTCGCTTAAGTTCTTCGGCACAGTCTTCGGGAAGTTTCGGATCCCCAAGGACTACCTGAACGACAGCTTTCGTGTATTCCCGCCTTGTCATGGACGGAAAGTTGTATCCTGTCCCCTTTTCCGCAATGCCTGCAATGTCCCTCTCCAGTTCACCGAAGGTCAAGGCCAATTTGCGCCGTTTTTGTCCTGCTGAAAGTTCTGAAAGACGGTCTGGAGCTATCAT
>CACYBG010000178.1 GCA_902772605.1 uncultured Spirochaetaceae bacterium | reverse complement strand
TTCGGTGACGACTTTGACGTTCTGTTCGGTCCGGCATATAAGGGCATTCCTTTGAGCGTTGCAACCGTAATTGCATACAGCAAGCTTTATGGAAAAGAAATCCGCTATTGTTCAAATCGCAAGGAAGAAAAAGACCACGGTGCCGACAAGGGAAAACTTCTTGGAAGTGAAATAAAGGAAGGCGATCGCGTCGTGATTATTGAAGACGTTACGACTTCCGGTAAATCAATAGAAGAAACTTATCCGATTGTAGTCGGTCAGGTTTCCTCTCCCGATAAAATTAAAATCGTCGGTGAGATTGTGAGCTTGAACAGGTTGGAACGCGCTCAGGATTCTGAAAAAAGTGCCTTGGACATAATCACTGAAAAATACGGATTCCCCGCAAAGGCAATCGTTTCAATGAAAGATGTCGTTGATTATCTGTACGTTCCAGGAAAAGACGGATTGATTACCGATGAGTTGAAAAAAGAAATCGATGCATATTATGAGCAGTGGGGTGCAAAATAAAATTAATCCGTGCGGATGATTGCAAGCCGATTGATGCGATGAACATTAGTCGGCTTTATTTATGTTGATTGCTTTTTTGTTGACACAGTGTCAGTATAAGCCGTTTATGAACAGAGCGTTTCATTTTCGTAAAAACAGAAGATTTAATGGAACTCCGATTAATGCGCCATGTATTAATCTGCGGTTCCCTAAATATCTGCCGTTTGAAATGCTGCATCTGTTTGCTGACATCGTGTCAGTGTTTTTTAATCTTTTGATGTAGCCTTGTTTTTCTGCTGGATTTTCAAGGTGTTCCTTTCCCAAAAAACTCCATCGGAATATCCCTGAATCGTTTTGTCTGAATCCGCCATCAACAGACGCTTTTCCGCCCACAGACAGTATTCTTCATTGAGTTCGATTCCGCAATAATTCCTGTCCAGTTTTTTTGCAACGACGCTCGATGTGCCGCTTCCCAAAAACGGATCGAAAATCATTCCGCCTTTTTTTGAAGATGCCAAAATCAATTTTGCATAAAGCTTTTCCGATTTCTGCGTCGGATGGTCTGTGTTTTCAGGCATGGACCAGAACGGAATGGAAATGTCATCCCAAAAATTCGACGGATATGTCAATCTGAAATTTCCATCGTCGCTTTCATCCCAGTCTTTTGGTTTTCCATCGACCTTGTATGGAGCCAGGACTTTTCTTTTCATCATCACTGAGTCAACGTCAAAATAATAGTCGTTCGGATTTTTAACTGCAAACCAGATGTCTTCCATTCCGTTTTTCCAGTTTGATTTTGAACCGCGACCTTTTTCACGCTGCCACGTTATGCGGTTAAGAATCGTAAGTTCCTTTTCAATGGCTCGTTGAAGTGAAGACGTGCATTTCCAGTCGCCGCACATGTAAAGCGAACCGTTGGACTTCAGTTTTTTGCAGACCTTTGGAAACCATGTCGAAAGATATTCATCGTATCGTGAAGAGCTGCGCGAATTGAATTTAAGCCCGTTGAAATTTTTGGAAAGGTTGTACGGCGGGTCGATTATAATCAGGTCTGCAAATTCGTCAGGGACATAATCCAGCATCGTCAGGACATCACCATTCAATGTTCTGTTCGTGACATCGACATCTTTCGCAATGTTTTTTTCCGTGAGAAGCCTTTTCTTCAACGGTTCAATTTCATTTTCCGACAGAGTTAAAGTCCTGTTGTTTCCGGCGCGTTCTTTTTTTTCCATAATCATCTCTTGCACTTGCATGTTTGTTTGAAATCGACTGCACGCAAGACCGACTAAAGAAGATTGTCAATCCAATACGGGCTGACATTGCTTTAGACGGTCTGACGGCTGTGTAGCCTGTTTATTTTGAAAAAAGCGTGCTCAAGATTCCGCGTCCAAGGCTTGCACCAAGGTTTCCGCCGAGTTTTTTACCGATGCTTCCGAAATTGGAGCCGAGCGATTTGCCGACTTCCCTTCCGAGAGTTCCGATTACGGATTTGGTTGCGTTTTTTGCAGTTGATTTAGCCGCTTTCTGAACGCCCGTCTGTCCGCCAGATTTTACACCTGGTTTTGCACCGGGCTTTGACTGTGCATTCTGTTTCTGTGCTTCCTTTTCTTTTTCCATTCCGCGACGCTGTAAGAATTCGTATGCAGAATCCGGGTCGAACGTTTCGGAATATTTTTCGTAAAGGGGTGCCGATTTTATTGCACGCTCCCTGGTTTCGGAATCGATTTCTCCCATCTGGCTTTTTGGCGGAAGTATGTTGACTTTCTGTGCGACTGTCGGAATGCCTTTTTCATCGAGGAATGAAACGACCGCTTCTGCCGTTCCCAGGTTTAGCATCGTTTCGTATGTGTTGAAATCGGGATTGATTCTGAATGAATCCGCAATGGCCTTGACCTGTTTTTGATCGGCCGGTGTATACGCGCGAAGTCCATGCACGATTTTGTTTCCAAGCTGCGAGAGGACTGAATCGGGAATGTCCCGTGGATTCTGCGTAACGAAATAAATTCCGATGCCCTTTGAACGAATCAGTTTTACGACCTGATCGATTTTTTCCAAAAGTGATTTCGGAGCGTCCTTGAACAGAAGATGTGCTTCATCAAAAAAGAAAACCATTTTCGGCTTGTCCAAATCACCGACTTCCGGCAGAGTTTCGAACATTTCGGAAAGCATCCACAGAAGGAAAGTGGAATAGAGTTTTGAATTGTTGATTAGGGATTGGCTGTCCAGAATGTGAATCATTCCCTTGCCGTTTGAATCCGTCGTAAACCAGTCGTTTATGTTCAATGCCGTTTCACCGAAAAAAGTTTCTCCGCCTGCAAGTTCAAGTGCAACAATCGCCCTGATTATCGTTGCGATTGATGTTGAACTCATGTTGCCGTAATCCTTGGAAAAATCCTTTGCGTTTTCATTTATGAAATTGAGCAGTGCCTTCAGGTCTTTCGTGTCCACAAGCAGAAGCTCGTTGTCATCTGCAATTTTAAATGCAATCGTCAGAAGGTCGCTTTGAAGTGCGTTGAGTCCCATGATGCGCGACAAAAGGAGAGGACCCATTTCAGAAACCGTTGTCCTGAGCTGGATTCCGTTTTTTCCGAACAGGTCCCAGAATGTAACCGGATATGACTGAAACGAAAATCCGGAATCGTCAAGTCCGAATTTTTCAATGCGCTTTTGCATGTCGTCAGAGTCTGCACCTGGATTTACCATTCCTGCCAAATCGCCCTTTACGTCGGCAAGAAAAACAGGAACTCCCATGTCGCTGAAAGATTCCGCCAGAACCTTAAGCGTGACGGTTTTTCCGGTTCCCGTCGCTCCTGCAACAAGTCCATGCCTGTTTGCCATTTTAGGATACATGTAGGAATGGGTTCCATCGCCCTGTACGCTGGCCATCCAGATTTTGTTTTCTTCAATCATTTTTATCGGCACTCCTTATGTAAAGGCAACCCCTAAAACCTATATCCTGGAGATTGCCTAAAAATTATGCATGCTTTGAATGCACCTGGTCTTGCTTTCAAAAAAAATCCAGTGCAGAAAATCTACACTGGAAGTTGAATCCATAAGATTGGATTAGCTTTTGATGCGGGATGATTGACGCTTTACATCAATCAACATCCTGAACCGCAATTATTTCAAATCCTCAAAAATAGCCTTCAACTGATATGCAAACGAATAAAGGTCGTTGAAAAGCATTGCATTGTCGGATGCAAATCTTCCGAATTCGTTCAGAGTGCTTTCATTTTCCTGCTGATTGTCCTGAACGACCGTAATGATGTTTTCGATTTTCGAAAGGTTCTGTCCGATGTGCGTTGTAATTTCGGAAACATAATCGTTGTTGTTGGCATTGTTTTTAAGGGTTTCCTTGAATCTCTGTATCGTAAGGGTTGCTTCAGAGGAAAGTTTTGCCAGATCGGTTGAGTTCTGGTACGTATCCTTTTCCAGTGTAGAAACCGAACGCGTCAAATTTTCAACTTTCGTCTTGATTGTTTCGGAAGTCTTATCCGTATCGTCGGAAAGTTTTTTAACTTCGTTTGCAATGATGCGGAAGCCTTTTCCTGCGACTCCGGCACGTGCAGCTTCGATTGATGCGTTGAATGAAAGAAGGTTTGTCTGTGCAGAAATGTTTTTGATAGAATCAATCAGCGCATTGATTTCCTTAATCTGTGAAAGAAGGACCTTGAACTGTTCCATGTATTTCTTGTGGTCGTTTTCGATTCCTTCAATAGATTGACGCAGTTTTTTTATCTCTCCGTAAATCTGCCTGAGACTTTCGTTGTTCTGTCCGGCTTTTGAACTGATGTTTTGCGCTTCCGTTTCGATGTCCTGACTTGCTTCAGAAAGATTTTCCAGGGCTGATTTAAGCTTGAGGGTCCTTTCGCTCTGAGAACTTGCATTTGACAGGTACGTCTTTAAAAAATCCGCACTGATTGCGTCTTTTGCGAGATAGCTTATGAGTATTTCTGCCGCATCGCTTCCGGTCTTCAATAAAATATCTTTATCCATTTTTTAGTCCCCTATTACCAAAGAAACGAGAGTTTGATTACAGTGTGTTCGTCCAATCTGTTCACCGTAGCATGACATTCCGCAGAAAGTCGGGAACGTGGATTTGTATTTGTTGATGATTGCCGATTTTAATCCGGACCTGTCAAAATACAGGGTTCTGGTTATGCAGGACATGAGCAGTGTAAATTTGGGGTTCGGTATGGACTTTCGTATTCCTGAACATGTGTCGTCGGCCTTCTGTTTTGCATCGCCGATGTGCATGAGTTCCAGTGCAGTGTTCGGAGTTACGCGTGCAAATGTCGTGATTGTCTTGCTTGGTGTCAATCCTGCAAGTGCAACGATATGGATGCTTCCGTTGATGAATCGCCCGAATGGATTTTCAAATGTCATTTTTGCAGCCTGTGATTCGCTTACTCCAAGCTGTTCTGCATAAACGCTTGCAGCCGGACGACCGTTGAATGAAATCAGTTCGCGCTTCATGGTTTCCGATTTCGTTACGAAAATCTGTTTGCCGGTTGTGTTGAAGATGTCTTCCTGCCTGATGTCGAATGGACAGCGTGTTTTTACGAAAAGCATTGTCGCACCGTCCTGAGTGACTTTTCCGTTGTAACTGACAAAGCTTTTTGGCGTGTTACCCGTGTATCCTGCAGTAGCTCCGGCAAGCGGGAATTTGTCGTTCTTTATGATTGAGTAGAATGTTGAAAGGATTGATTCCTCTGCATTGTAGATTGCATTGGTGAATTCCAGTGCAAATGCGTTGTGGTGTGAACTGGGGTCTGCAATTCCGATTCCGCAGCTTCTGAGTGCCGATTCAATGTCCGATTTGTACGCAAGCGGATATTTGCTTCCACAGTCGATGAGAACGCCTTTGACTTTGGTGCCTGAATCCTGCATTGTCGTAAGTACGATCGAGCCTTCCGTAAATCCCTGTGCGGATATTTCGCCGGCTGTACTCGTTCCTATAACTTCTGCTTTTGGAAATCTGTCCTTTATCTTTTGGGAAAGCTCATTGAAGTCATAATCTATTGCCGCCATGAAAATAACGGCTTGATAGCTTGAAAGGTCCCTTTTTAATTTTCCACATAATTCGGAAACAGCAGAATCGATATTTCTATTCGTAGTAAATACGACTTCTTGTTCCATAAAATCCCCCATAAAAATTATTAAATGCAAAACGTATTTCCATTTTGCATTTTTTTTGCATTGGAAGATTTAAGGATATATAAACGATTGTAAAACAAGAAACTCCCAATATTTCCTTAAAAAACTCCCTTTCTTCTATTATAAATCTAAGATGTGCAAAAAGCAATTTGATTCGAATAAATTTTTTTTGTTGAAGGGGTTTTGATGTTGGAATAACGGTTTAAGAAAATATCAATGAATTGAATTTTAGGGTTTAAAAGTGTAAAAGGGTGCGTCAAAAATGATGGGGAATGGCTGGTTAATGTTTCAAGTATTAATCAGAAATTCCCCGGGTGTGAAATTTTTCTCATTCGCCTGAAAGTGCAATTACAGGATCGAGTTTCGCCGCTCTGGATGCCGGACTGAATCCGAAGAAAATGCCGACCAAAACGGAAAAAACGAAGGATATTACGCAGGAGTTTACGCTGATTATGAACGAAAGCGAACGAACGTATTCGACGGCAAAACTTATACCGATGCCGAAGATTATTCCGACCAATCCTCCCATAATCGTTATGCTTGCCGACTCAATCAAAAACTGCTGGCGTATTACTGCCGGACTTGCTCCAAGTGCCTTTCTGATTCCAATCTCCTGTTTTCGTTCGGTGACGGTTACAATCATTATGTTCATGATTCCGATTCCACCGACCAAAAGTGAAATGGCCGCGATTGCAGCAAGCATGACGGACATGGTTGAAGTGATTTCGCTCATCTGGTCAATCATCGTCTGCATGGAACTTACCGAGACCGAATTTGAGGAACCTGTAAGCTCGGTGCAATATTCCTGCAATATCGTGACCAAATCCGATGTTTTGTTCGTCGATACGGCCTGAACCATTACCGTTGATGCACTCGGATTCGGTACTATGTGTTTGGTGTAAAATCCCCGGGTGATGTAACATCCGTTTGAAGCGTTTTCCATTCCCGAAGTCTGTTCCTTTAAAATTCCGATTACCGTAAAGTTAAAGGTGACTGAATCGATTATGACCATGACGTTTTTTCCGAGACCATCGCCGTTTGGAAAAAGAGATTCGGCAATCGAGCTTCCCAGGATTATCCTTTGGTTTCCCATTACGTCGTCGGTAACCGAAAAGAACTCTCCTGATTCCAGCGTCAGTCCGTAGGTTTGAAGATAGTCCGTTTCAACGGCAGTGCAGCTTGATGATGCACTTGAGTCGCCGTAGGAAATCGAAGCGTTGACCGAATTCTTGTACCAGATTTTTTTTATGCCGGGAATCTGTCCGAAGAGAGTTTCACGAAATGATTCCGTAAACTGAATCGATGAAGCGGAATTTCTGCGCGACATGAATCCTGTGCTGATGCTTACCATGTCCAATCCCGATGAACCGAAAGTGTCCTGAATCTGTTTTGTGGAACTGTCTCCCATGCTCATGATTACGATGACGGATGCAACGCCGATTATGATTCCAAGGAGCGAAAGGAAAGTCCTTGTCTTGTTCCTTTTAAAATTCTGGAGGGCATTTATGAAATCTTCAAACATTCTTTTCCCCCTGATTTTTTGCGTTTGTAAAATCCTGCGGTTCCTGAATCAAATCGTCTTGAATCATGCCGTCGAAAATCTTGATGCAGCGTCTGGAACTTGCTCCGACCCTTGGATCATGGGTGACTATTACGACGGTCGTTCCCTTTCCGTTGATTTCCCAAAACAAATCCATTACGGCACGGCTCGTTTTACTGTCCAAGGCACCGGTCGGTTCATCGGCAAGGATTATTTTAGGCTGGGTAACTGTGGCCCTGGCGATTGCAACCCTCTGCTTCTGTCCGCCCGAAAGTTCGTACGGATGATGGTTCATGCGTTCTGAAAGTCCGACTTTTTCAAGTGCAACTTCTGCAAGTCCACGACGGTCGCGCTTATCGACTCCGGCATAACGTAACGGGAGCATGACATTTTCCAG
>CACYBG010000177.1 GCA_902772605.1 uncultured Spirochaetaceae bacterium | reverse complement strand
GGAGTCGATAAGATTGAATTCAAGTACACTAACGGGTGCGAAGCCCTTACCGATGAGGAGATTGTCGCACGTCAGAATGAAGCACTTGAAGGACTCAAGGAATTTACTGGAAAGAAGGGTGTCGTCGGTGTACGTGCAAACCTGCTTGCCGCCGAAATCAGCTTTGCAAAGAAAGACTATGTCAATGCAAAGGATTACTGGATTGCTGCATCCGATGCCGATCCAAAGGCATATACAAGCCCCGAAGCCCTTTACAATGCTGGCGTATGCTTTGAAGAGTCCGGAGACGTTCAGACTGCCTTGACCTACTATCAGAAGGCATTTGACCATCCGGAATTCCTTATGAAGCCTAGGGCCTTGATGGAAATCGGACGCGTAAAGGAAAGTTCCGGCGACTATGCAGGAGCATCTGAGGCATATCAGAAGATGGTGGACGACTACAGTTCGGACGAATGGACCAACCTTGCCCAGTCACGCCTCCTTCAGCTCAAGATTGACGGAAAGGTCAGCGACTGATACATTGGAAGCCATGGGTACTGATGAAAATGCCGGAAAGTTTTCCGCATCGACAGTCGGACTGATTTTTACGGTCTTTGCGGCATTTGCTTCATTTTTCAGTTTCTCTTCCTGCGGTCTGGATAATTACTATTATCTGGACCCGCCCCGTTCAGACGGACACCAAATCCAGTACGGCGACTCGGATGAAAGCAAGCACTATTTTTCATGCATAACGACAGAAGAAAGCGGAAGCGGCACAAACAGCGATTATTTCAGTTCTTCGTCGGATTTCGTATTCCTTGGAACGGGAATCTACTATAAAATCTACAATAATTATTCCACCATGCAGTCTGTCGAATCTTCCGTCAACAGCATGATTTCTTCATCGGACAACACCTATACCTCCGCTTCGGAATACCTTATTTACACCAAGGGTTACAAAGAACTGAAAATCAGCCGTGGCGTAAGGGATCCCTTGATAGGGCGCGGCTCCTCTCCGGAGGACAGGTACGTAAACATAAGGCTGACCGATTACGGCGACTTTCCCGCAGGCATATGGATTTCATCTGATGGCAACGACGTAATGAATGATTCGAATGCGCTTAAGGTGGACGGAATTTCGGTCAGGCCGATGAGAAGCGGTTCGACGTATGGATTTGAATTTTCAGCGACCGACAGTAACAATCCGGTTCCGAAATCAGGTGACGACGACGTCGAAATTTCAGCCACTGCATCCGTTGAAGGTGAGTGGTATGTTGACATGTACGCCGTTTCCGTCGGGCGCGATTCAAGCTATACCGAATCATACAGCCAACCGTTTTTTATGGGCTCGGTCGCCATTAGGGCCGAATGATAAGTGGCGGCTTCAATACTTTACTGACCGTAAATCTTCCGCGCGGATTATTGCATCAATAAGAAAAAATCCTCGGATAGTTTTTTTTTGAATTTCACGGAAAAATCATTGTATCAATCGGATTTGAAAAAAAATAGGTTTGGACTTTCGTCGAAATCTGCGGACAAAAAAAACGCCGTAGACCCCGATTGGGATTTACGGCTCTGACGCGTGCCCGACTCGAACGGGCGACCCTCTGCTTAGAAGGCAGATGCTCTAATCCAGCTGAGCTAAAGCGCCATGAGCATTAATATATCACATGACGCTGATTGTTTCAAGTATGTTTCCATGTCTTTTGTAAAAAAATCCGCTTGATTTTCACTGATTCAGGAGCCTTGCCTTCCTTATCTTGATTCCGGGATTTTTCTGTTCCATCGCATATATTGCGTTTTCGACGCTTGCCTTTTTTCCGTCGCCGAAATCAAAAAGCTCCTGCTGCAGGGGAACCGAGCTGTCCTCCAGATTGCAGCATGCAACGCCTATGAGCCTTACGCCCCTGTTCCTTTCGTATTTTTTCCTGAATATGGATATGCAGCGTGAAAACATGTCCTCGGCGTTCATTACGGGCCTGTCCTGTGTTTCCTGTGCGCTTACCGTCGTGAAATCCTCATACCTGATTTTCAGCATTACCGTCCGCGTCCTAAGCTTTTCCGTGTGCATCCTGAACAGGAGGTCCGTTGCGATGTTCATTATGGCGGTCTCAATGACGTATTCGTCGGTCAGGTCGAAGTCGAAAGTCGTTTCAGAACTCATCGACCGGGTCTTCGGTTCGGCTCCGAATTCCATCTCCCTGTTTCCACGGACGGCATTGTAAAGGAAGGTTCCTGTTCCGGCTCCGAATATCGAAGTCAAAAGCCCTATGGATTTTTCGTGTATGTCTCCGGTCGTCCTGAATCCTGCAGCCTTCAGGTGCTCAAGAGTCTTTGTGCCGACTCCCCATACCCTGTCGATGGGTAGTGAGAGCATGAACTTTTCTTCATCCCCCGGTGGAACCGCTGTAAGTCCGTCGGGTTTTTTGAGTGCCGATGCTATCTTTGCGATGTACATTGTGGAAGCGAGGCCTATGCTTACCGTAAGTCCGGTCTTTTCCTTGACTTCGGCCTTTATTTTCCTTGCGACTTCTATGGGTTCTCCGAACAGCCTTCTGGTACCCGTAAGGTCTATGAACGCCTCATCGATTGAAATCTGTATGACTGTCGGAGAGTAGCCGTAGAAAATCGACATGACTTCCCTGGATTTTTCGCTGTATCGCCTGTGGTTTCCCCTTACGTATATTGCGTTCGGACAGAGTTTTACGGCATTTACAAGGGGCATTGCGGAGTGGACTCCGTATCTGCGCGCTTCGTATGAGGCTGTCGAGACTACGGCCCTCCTGTCGCCCGGAAGTCCTCCGACTATGACAGGCTTACCCCTGTATTCGGGATGGTCGAGCTGTTCCACTGAGGCGAAGAATGCGTCCAGGTCTACGTGCAGGTATACCCTATCCATTTGAACCGTCCTTGGATTCCTTTACGGCATCCTGGGTCTTGAGTACGAGGCTGTCCCTGAATATGACGTTTCTGTTTTCAGTATCCAGTATGTATGCTGAAATAGTTATGGTGCACCGCGACGATTTTGCGGTCGAGTATATTATCTCCAGGTCGCCGGACGGAAAATCCGGTATGGTGAAATTTATCCTGTTTGGGGCTTCAAGTATGTATTCGTAGTTCGATTCGAAAATCGGAACCCCGGATTCGGATTCCATGGTGATTTCGTATCGGATTACGTCTTCACTGGAACTTACGGTCAAAGTCTGCATTGCAAGTTCCATGAACGCCTGTTCGGAAAGATCAGCGGAAACCGTCGGAAGGTTCCTGTCCTTGACAGTCGTCTTGGCGGGCGAAGACCTGAGCTTTGTGGAATTGTTTATCTGGATGTTCGTGTATCCGTATATTGCCCAGATTGCGGCTATGAGTACGGTTTCGGCACATACGGAAGTTATTATGTAGTTCCTTTTCCTGAGCTTCCTGTTCGGGGAGAGGAGGTCGGTGGAAATGAAAATCCTTTCGAGCTGCATCATTACGGGAAAGAGTATCATTGCAAGGAGTGCATCCTGCTTCCATGAAAAAAGGACGAACCGGGAGACGTTGTCTTCCAGCGTGTTCTGGGTGATGTTTCCGACCATGCTCAGGAAAGGCAGCGGAGTGATCAGGAAAGTCAGTATGAGTGTCGGCGTAGTCTTTGCCTTTTCCGAAACGTAGATTATGATGAGTTCCAGTGCGAACATGTACATGGAAATCAGGCTCTGGCTTGAAAAGACGAATACGTTGAGTATTGCGGATGCGACCATCATGAATCCGCACGCCCTGAGCGAAATCCTTATGTCGAAGCTCACCTGCAGGATGAAGACCAGGAAAATCAGTATGGATGATATGAACACCTTGAGGCTCACCAGAAGAAGCGGGTTGCTCTGTGAAAGAGGTGAAAAAATCAGCTGCGACAGGTGAAGTAGTAGTGTTATGAGCGTAATCGTAAGCGGATACAGGAACCAGGTCCTCTTTATGTCGTTCGTAAGGGCCCTGCTCCTTGGAGTCGGAAGTATGCCCGTGAAGCAGATGAGCATGAGGACCGCCACCAGTACGAGCAGGAGCAACGTTATGGATGCGGCTTCGGGAATCCAGACCGTCTTTCCGCCGAACTTGAGGAACATGTAGTTCCTGTCCCAGTTGTCCTTCTGCAGCACCGAAAATTCCCGTGCAATCGAAAGGAGGATGTCGAAGTCCGTGGAAGGGTTTGAAACGCTTATCCCTGATGCAGGTATGCCAAGGTCCATGAAAGGGGACAGCCTTGGGCTTTCCGGTGCAAGTCCGAGCGAATAGAGGAGGGGGAACCATGGCGTAAGGTCTATTTCGCATCCTGCATCCGCGGCCTTTTCATATATCGTCCTGACCATCCAGAGCGGGGCTATGTCCTTCTTTGCTCCGGGCGTCATGGAAAATCCTCCCGTACCCGAAGAAACCACCAGTGCCGCACACCTGTCGTCATACCCGAGCCTTGACGTGTAGGTCTGGGTACCGCTCGGATGCCTTTCGCCGTCGCTTTCCATTCCGAACAGCTGGGGAAGTGCGTCGTTTGCGGCCAGGAGGATTACCGCATCGTAGCTCAGGTTCGAATCCCTTAATTTTTCAATGAAACTGTATAAATTTTCAATATTGGAATATGCAAATTCCTGTGTAAAATCAAATATGATTGTGTTTGTAGAAGAATCGTTGGATTTTTTGTTTGAGTTTACCGATTCGTCTGCCGATACATATATGATTAGGTTTTGTGGAAAACTTGTCGAGTCAGATGGCAGCAGATCCTGCTGTTCTATCGTAAAGCCTTTATCCTTGAAAAAAGCGAGTATTTCCTTGCTGAGCTCAACTCCAAGCATCCTGTTTCCATCGGATGAAAGGGGCTGGGCATGGGAGAACGCACTCAAGGATAAAATGATGATAGACAGTATGGTACTTTTCAACTGAGCGGTTTTCATATATAATTATTGTAGAGTTTTGATGGACTCGTTGCAAGGGCTTTGCGGCGAACGAAATCAAGGAGATGATTTTAGAATGTCTGCAGCAGGAAAAAAATTTTATCTTGATCTTCCGTTGAAAGTTGTGCTTACGGAGGATGGCGCTTCCCACCTCATCACACACAAAAAAAAGTTACTGCGTTTCCGACTTGCAGATAATCAGGAAGAATATGGAATAAGCATGGACCATTTTTCTCCGATGTCGCTGCAGAACATGATACTTGTCGATTATGTCTCCAAGCTCGAGATTTCCATGTCGGAATTCGTTTCCCACAGACAGGAGATAATGGACCTCTCCAAGGTCATAGTATATTCGATACTCTACAAGCAGTTCGACAGGGAGATTTTTGCATCCCTGATTCAGTGCGACTGCGTAAGGCATTACAACAGGACGAATCCGGGCCACCTCATCGACGAAAAGACCAGGATACCCGACAAGCAGCTCAGAAGTACGCTTGCGCTCAAGGACAACATAATACAGTCAAGCCGTCAGACCATACTCGATCCGGTATGGAAGTCGATAATGTCCAATTCGGAATACACTCCGGAAGAAAAGAACATCTACCTTTTGATGACCGAAAAATTCCTCAACAGGCTCAGCCTCATGAACTGGTACATAATCACCAAATTCTATAAGACCGACGGATTCTCACAGATGCTCGGAGTAATCAGGCGTCTGCTTTCCAGTTACATGGACAAATCCAAGGTTGCGGAATACATTTCCGTAATGGTCATGGAACTTGCGCTCAACAGCGAAAACACCAACATGCGCAAGGAGGCTAGGGCCCTTTATCAGGGAATCGACAATTACGAATCCCTCATCTACGATCCCGACATCAGGCAGAAGATCATACAGGAACTCGTCAGGAAGCACGAGGTCGTATTCATTTCCTGGAAGATTGGAGGCGGTTCCACGGCAATCGGAAAGCAGGGCAGCCTTAACATCACGCTTTACAACAAGGACGATGAGTTCCAGGAAGTCAAGGAGAACATTGAAAGCAAGATGTCCGCCGACCTGAACAAGCGTTCGCTCATCGATTTCTACCGCCAGATGCCAGAGGGACAGGAGGGTACCGATTTGGGACTCTACTACCTTTCATATCTGGACGATGCATGCAAGAAGGTCAACGTAAAGTTCGAATCCCTCGTAAATCAGTTTACGTCCAGCGACCTTACGGTCATCACGCTGAAATTCAATTTCTAGAGGGCGTATGAAGGGAAAGCGTCGTTCGGCCGTCCTCAGGAAGTCGATTCTGGGAGCTTTGGCCGCCTTTGCATCCGCATTCATCTTCCCTGCATTTTCCTCATGTTCCAACGTGGCTCCCAACATAGACGTCATACAGGATACCGTCGTGTTCGACTTTCCTGATTCAAAGTCCACCCCTTCCATGAGGCTTTCTGTTTTCGTACAGACTGCGGCAGATGAACGGAAGGTTGATAGCGTGAGGCTCGTTCATGATGCGTCAGGCCTTGAATGGGTTTGCAACTCACCTAGGAAGGTAGGGGAAACCGAAAAGACGGTCTGGGCTGGCTATACGAATTTCGTTCCCGCCACAGGTTCGTCAATTCCCTTGGGACTGTACACCTTCCATTACGTAGACATGGCCGGAGAGGAAAGCCAGAGCCAGTTCAGGGTTTCATATCCCGAGTCGATCCTTAAGCGCACTCCTGAAAACATACTTTCGGAAATCAGAAACTATGACGAGCTTGTTGCCGTTTACGATGCGGACGGAATCCTTCTGTATCTGGGACCGCGGCTTGAAAACTGGAGCGGAGACGGCGACATAAAGAAGAGCTATGGACTTGCTGAAAAAATTAGGGTATGCTATAGAATGGAAGGCGGATCTGTAATCTGCATGATGCCGCCAAAAGACTTATAGGGGTGCCTGAAAATGACGTTTTAGGGGTGCCCTGACAATTGAGGGGAAAAGATTGAGCGACATTGCGAATATCACGGAAAATTTCAGTGAAGGCGATTCATCGGACGGTCAGTCGTCATCGGATGACTCGAATAACCGTCACAGGCCTGTCAAGACTTTTGTAATCAGGGCCGGACGTATGACGGACAGCGAAAGGCGGTGCTATGCGGAATTGAGTCCGGTATACTGCCTGCCGTTCGAGCACAAGACGCTGAACTATACCGAAGTTTTCAGCAACACGAATCCTGTGGTGATTGAAATCGGTTTCGGGATGGGTCAGGCGACTGCGGTCATTGCGAACGAAAATCCCGATCTGAACTACATCGGGTGCGAAGTGCATAAGCCTGGGGTCGGAAGGCTTTTGGGCGAGATAAAGAGGCGCTCGCTTTCGAACATCTACATAATCGAACACGATGCATTGGAGACCCTTGAAACCATGGTCCCCGATGATTCCGTCGAAGGATTCCACATTTTCTTTCCGGATCCATGGCCGAAGAAAAAACACCACAAGCGAAGGATGATGCAGAGGCCGAGGACGAACCTCCTTGAAAAAAAACTGACTCCCGGCGGATACCTGTACTTTGCCACGGACATCCAGGACTATGCGGAACAGGCTCTTGAAGAGCTGAGTGCCACCGAGGGGCTGAAAAACCGCTACGAAGGATTCGCACCGCATCAGGAGTGGAGGCCAAGGACGAAATTCGAACAGAAGGGGCTTGATGCCGGCAGACAGATATTTGAGCTTGTTTTTGAAAAGCTTGAACACTGAGCCTAACCTTCGTTTTCATTTGTAACTTCTCTTGTCCGCAGGATGTACATGCAGCCTGCGGATTTTTTTTCTTTTTATGGATAATGCATGGAAAAAAATATGCGCTTTTTAAATGTTCCCCGTGGTTTTTATTTTCGCGATTTTGTTGTATAATTGAGGGACCTCTGATTGATACGGGAAGCATTAATCGGCGGTTTCTGGCAATTTCCCGTAATTCTTTATGCTGTATGGAATTACTGCGAAGTTGCAGGCGTTACTGTTAACACTGAATGAGCATGCGGGGTATGCTGTCCGTTTTCGGATTGTTCAGTGTTTCCTTGATTCGTGCGGTAACCTGGGGAAGGTTGCCAGACGGATTTAATCGACGGGTGCAGGGGAAAAATGGATCTTTTTGACGTAGATGAAGCTCAGGCTCAGAGCGACAGGAAAATCAGGATAAAGGAGCTTGAGGCTCTGGTTACGGGCTATCAGCTTTCATATTACAACGGTGAGGCGGAAATTTCGGACGCTGAATTCGATGCGCTGTGGGATGAACTTAAGTCGCTCGATCCGGAAAACCCGATACTTCACCGGGTTGGAGCCGATTCGGGCAATTTTCCGAAGCTCAGGCACGTTATGCCCATGGGAAGCCAGGAAAAGGCTGCGAACCCAGAACAGTTCCTTGCATGGAGTGTCAAGCACGATTATCCCGAGTATCTGGTCGAATTCAAGCTTGACGGTGCAAGCCTTGAACTTCAGTATGAGGACGGTAGGCTCGTTCATGCAGTTACCAGGGGCGACGGAACCGTGGGAGACGACATAACGTCCAATGCGGTACGGATGCAGGGTGTCGTAAGAAAGCTTCCGGACTCTTTTACCGGTGGAATCCGCGGAGAAGTCATAATGACGCATAAGGTCCACAGCGAGCTTTTTTCCGATAAGGCCAACTGCCGTAACGCCGCCAACGGACTCATGAAGCGCAAGGACGGGTCGGGTAGCGAATACCTCAGCCTGATTGCATACGACGTATGGTCGACGACCGGGGTTCAGCCCTTCATCGATGAGGAGGACAAGCTCAGGTGGCTCAGGGATTCAGGGTTCACTTCGGTAGAGCTTTACATCGCACGTTCGGCAGAGGAAGTGATTGAATACCGCTCCAGGGTCATGGAAAACAGGAAGGAACTGGATTACGACATAGACGGACTTGTCGTAAAGGAAAGGACAGTAGACCATGATGATGCAAGCCGAGACAGGCCGGACAGGCAGATTGCGTTCAAGTTCAGCCTTGAGGAAGCCGTTTCGGTTGTCCGTTCGGTTGAATGGAACGAATCTGGAGCGACTTATACTCCGGTTGCAGTCTTTGATCCCGTTGAACTTAACGGAACGACCGTCCAGAGGGCGAGTCTTGCAAATCCAAATGCAATCAGGGCGCTCAACCTCAAGATAGGAAGCCATGTGGTCGTGGTGAAGCGAGGCGAGATAATTCCGAAGATAGAAAGCTCGTTCATCCCCGACGGAGAGGAATCCGTCCTTTCAGATGTCGTACAGCCGACAAGGTGCGAATCCTGCGGTGCGGATCTTGTCGATGAGGGTACAAGGCTCTACTGTCCGAACCCTTCATGCCGGAAAAAGGTCCTCCATCAGCTTTTGAAATGGGTGTCCGTAATCGACATAAGGGATCTTGGAGAAACCCTTGTCACTTCGCTTTTCAACTCCGGTGCCGTCAAGTGCATTTCAGACCTTTACAGGCTTGATGAAGCGGCCCTTACACCGTATTTCCTGAACGAAGAAAGCATGCAGCAGGAAAAGAAGTCCCTGGGAGCGGGTAAGGTTTATGCATCGATACAGTCCCACAGGACGACAAGCCTTTCAAAGTTCATAGCCGGTTTCGACATAGAGGGCATAGGTGAGACTGTTGTCGACAAGCTCGTTCAGGCGGGATACGGAACACTTGACAAACTCCTTTCTGCAACGAAGGAACAGATTGCATCGGTCTATGGATTTGCCGACGTGATGGCGGAAACCTTCGTCCACGGTATGGCTGAGAACCGTTCCGAAATGGAATCCCTTGTAAAAGGCGGAATCATGGCCATTCAGATGGCGAGCGGCGGAAAGCTTGAGGGAAAATCTTTCTGCTTTACCGGAGAACTCGTCCACATGAAGAGGGCCGATGCCCAGAACCTGGTGAAGGAAAACGGAGGCTCTGTGAAATCCTCTGTAGTGAAGGGGCTTTCATATCTGGTTACGAACGACGTTTCGAGCGGTTCATCGAAGAACGTGAAGGCCGCACAGCTTGGAATTCCGGTAATCAGCGAAGATGAGTTCAGGAAGATGCTCGGACTGTAATTTTTTTTTACGAAAGTGATTTTTATGGAATATAATAATATGGGCATTTCTAAAAATTCTTTTCAATGACTTTTTTAGAGATTGCCTGCGAGTTTAAGAGACCGGAATCCTGAAAGTCGTTGCATTTTCATGGACTTCCATCATGGAGGAACTGTATATGAGGGCTGCTGACATAATCGTAAAGAAACGCGGTACCGGAAAGGTTTGCGGACAGGCATTGACGGATGAGGAACTCAAATTCCTCGTGGACGGATATACGGACGGTTCCATACCCGATTATCAGATGTCCGCATTCCTGATGGCCGTCTATTTCAACGGAATGACTTTTGAAGAGACCGGATGCCTTACCGATGCAATGCTGCATTCCGGGGACGTCATCAATCT
>CACYBG010000176.1 GCA_902772605.1 uncultured Spirochaetaceae bacterium | reverse complement strand
TGGTTTCCATGCTTGCGATTTCGTTGCCGATTGTGGCTATCTTGTTCTGCAAATCCTGCAAGAAATCAAGCTGGGAATTGGTATTGATTTTTGTGTCGCCCTCGACAAGATCCTCAAGCTCTTTAACATAGCCTTCAAATTCATCTACGAAAGCTGCCTTGGCTTCCGCATACTTATCGCCACAGGAGATGAACATAGAGCCTGCTACCAATGCAGCTGCAACCAAAACAAAAATCTTTTTGAACATTTTCATACAAACCTCCAATTTATTTGTATATTGATTATTTTGGTTTTTAACATAATTGATATAAAAAATCCACTACCCAACAAGGTAGTTTTTAGAAATTTTGGAGAAAATTTTACGGATTTTTTCGTAAAAATGTCCATAAATCGCCTTTTTTCCTTAAAAAAAATTATGTTAAACAGGTACAAAATTTTAGGTTTTTTTTTGTTAAATGTTGACCTCATAATATAATCATGATTCTAGAACTCATTTTCATGAATTTTAGAATCTTGCTTTAACTGAAATGCCGGATTATTCGCCGCGGACTAATCGGTATTTCACAGTGCCAAATCCATGGTTGGGAATGGAATTTGGTGAATAGTCATTGAAGGTGGTGCAATCGTAATGATTTCCGTTTGACTGTCGGCGGACGCTCGTTACATTCTCATCTTCGCCAATGAAAAACAAGTGAGGAACCGGAAGTGCCTGGAAAAATTAAAACGCCTTTAACTGCAAAAGAAAAGCTGAACAAGGTCTTTTATTACATTTTACGTATATCGGTAGTGCTTTATGTCACACTGCTGTTCTTGCCTGGCTTGAACCCTGCGAGAATAACCGAAAGAATCAACAGAAACCTTTCTTTGTTTACGTCAGGATTTTTCTATAACAGTTTGACTGAATCAATGGGTCGATACATGAAAAATGGATGGATTCCGGTTGAAGTCATAAGGCTGGTTTTCTTTTCAAGCATGATTTGCTGTTTTGCCGCTGTGATTGCCGGAGTCGGTGGATGTCTTTCAGTCGGCAACAATAAACTGAAGCGTCCGGGAAACATCCTCATGGCTGTCGGCGGTTTTGTCGGTGCATTGAGCATTGCGGGAATCAACATGGCAAAAAATCAGCTCATGAATCTGGTTGCTGAAAATCCGAAATTTGCTGATAAGACCAAGGCCCTTTCACCAGATGGAATAATCGTGTTCTGGATCATAGCGATATGTGTTTTCGTATTCGCACTGATTTCACTGGTTCTGACTCCGGCTCCTGCGAAGGGTGAAAAAGCGCACATCGAACCGAAGTTCAGACTCTTCCTCATGTTCATGCCTTTCGTACTCCTGCTTTTCATCTTTGCTTATCTTCCGCTCTGGGGATGGCGTTATGCATTCTTTGATTATCGTGCCGGTGACACTCTTTCCATGGATAAGTGGAGGGGATTCTACTGGTTCACATATCTGTTCAAAAATCCTGCGACTGCAAAAGACATCGGTCGTGTAATGGCCAACACATTGGTTATGTCTGGAATAGGAATTGCGACATCTTGGCTGCCAATGGTCTTTGCAATCTTCCTTTCCGAAATCAAGAACATGCATGTCCGCCGCATAATTCAGACATGTACGACCGTTCCGAATTTCATTTCATGGGTTTTGGTTTACGCAGTTGCATTTGCAATCTTCAGTACGGACGGTTTTGTTTCCAGTATGTTCGTTCAGCAGGGAATCTGGGACAAGGGTCAAAACCTTTTGATGGACGGCTCCAACACATGGCTCAAGATGTGGGCGTGGGGTACATGGAAGGGACTCGGATGGAGTTCAATCATCTACCTGTCTGCAATCAGCGGTATCGATCAGCAGCTTTATGAAGCGGCAACGGTTGACGGTGCAGGTCGTTTCCAGAAAATGTGGCACATCACTCTTCCGGAATTGGTTCCTACATATTGCGTTCTTCTTACGCTTTCAATTGCGGGTATCTTGAGTAACGGTATGGAACAGTACCTCTGTTTTGAAAATCCGCAGAACACAAAGGCCATCGAAGTTCTGGATCTTTACGTCTATAAAATCGGTATTAAGGGAGGACTTATCCCTCTTTCAACGGTTGTCGGTATGCTCAAGTCCATTATAAGCGTCGTGCTTCTCTTCCTTGCAAACAACATTTCAAAGGTTGTTCGCGGTCAGAGCGTAGTTTGATTTGGATGGATTGCAATTGATTTTTAATGGGAGATTAAAATGGAAGAAGGAAAATTGATTAGAAAGGGACATTTGAAAGCCGGCGACATAGTTTTCAATACGCTGAATTACATATTTTTCATCCTGTTTACGTTGCTGTGCGTGTTCCCGTTTTACTATCTGTTCATCAATACGGTTTCCGATAACGGACTGGTCAGCAAGGGCGTAATCAACTTTTATCCGAAAGGATTTCACCTTACGAACTACATCAACATCGTGAAGAGCAATGCCGATTTGCTTAAGGCTCTTTTCGTTACGGTTTCAAGGACTGTGCTGGGAACCGGGTTGATGGTTATGGCAAGCGGATTCATCGGATATCTGATGACGAAAAAGGAAATGTGGGCAAGAAAATTCTGGTACCGCTTCCTGATTATCACGATGTATTTTAACGCCGGTATCATTCCTGCATTCATGACCATGCAGATGTTGGGACTTACGAACAATTACCTGGTCTACATCATTCCGGGAATCGTCGCTCCTTACAACATCATCCTGGTTAAGACTTACATCGAGTCGATTCCGGCTGAATTGGAAGAGTCTGCAGCAATCGACGGTGCATCCTACTGGACGATATTCACAAGAATCATCTGGCCGCTCTGTAAACCGATTCTTGCAACAATCGCAATTTTCGGGGCAGTCGGAAACTGGAACTCATTCCAGGATTCATTGATTTACATGCAGGCAAAACCGGAACTGTTCACCCTTCAGCACATCCTGTGGAACTA
>CACYBG010000175.1 GCA_902772605.1 uncultured Spirochaetaceae bacterium | reverse complement strand
TCCGATGATAATCATTATTACGCCGATGATTATGAAAAATATGTCTCTAACAAGCATAAAAATTTAACCTGTCCGGAACACTTTGGGGCTTGGTTTATACCGGACAACCTTGTTCCGGTCATTCGGTTTTCCCTAGGCTTCTGAACAGGTTCATTATATCAGCGACGGTTGCCTACAGCAAGTGCAGGGAAGTGAGTCGGCATGAATCAGTCGATTCTTTTTACGCTTCCGTCTTCCTGGGCGATGAATGCCGTCGGTCTGAGTTTGGTGAAAAATCCGCATTCAACGACGCCTGTGATTGCATTGATTCGGTCTTCCATTTCGGCAGGATTTACGGGAGATTCCCAAAGGCAGTCCAAAATCATGTTTCCGTTGTCGGTGATTACGGGTCCGGCTTTTCGTACTCCTTCACGGAGGATGCATTTTGCTCCGAGCTTTTCAAGTGCACGTACGACGGAGATTCTTCCCTCCGGAATTATTTCAACAGGCAGCGGGAATTTTGTTCCGTGGGATGAAACTTCCTTTGATGAGTCGGCGACGATTGCATAGGCCCTTGAAGCGTAGGCTGTGATTTTTTCCCTCAGAAGTGCAGCTCCGCCACCCTTGATGAGTGAGTTTTCAGGTCCGATTTCGTCCGCTCCGTCTATGGTCAAATCAAGCTGTCCGTTTATGTTCCTGTCGTTCAGCGTGCAGACCCTTATGCCCAGTTCCTCGCATGCAACCGAAGTCTGGAAGCTGGTGGCCACGGCAAGAATGTCCTTGAGTGTTCCGTCCGCTATTTTCTGTGCAAGTCTGTTGACGGCGGGCATTGCAGTTGAGCCTGTGCCAAGACCGATTTTCATTCCGCTGAAAATCTTTCCCTCGCTGATGAGCGTGTCAACGGCAGTTTCAGCCGCAAGTATTTTCTGCTGATCCTTTGAAATCATTTTATTCCTCCGTATTTAATGGATGTTTTCATTAGTAGTCGTTGTCGGTAAAGAGTCTGAACTGGTCGTAGCCCTGGTATCTGAGCATGTCGTATCCGTTACAGACGCTGCATCCTGCTTTTGCCGCGCGTGCCATCATCGGGGTGACGGCCGGGACGTAGATTATGTCGAAAATCTTTTCCTTGCCCGTAAATTCATAGAAATGGATGGGGTCGTTTTCGGAGTTTGAAGATTCCGTACTGTTCATTCCCACCGATGTCGTCTGGATGATGATGTCGCTGTATTTCTTGAGGGTTTCAAGGTTGTCGTTGGTCAGCTTTTCTGCCTTGAATCCGTATTTTGACGCAAGTTCCTGCGCACGTGCTATGGTCCTGTTGAAAATGCATGCCTTTCCCTTGAGCTGCTTTACTGCATAGGCGATTGCTCTGGCTGCTCCACCGGCACCGATTATTGCAAGCTTTTTATGTGCAAGATTCTTTTCGCCCAGGAATTCCAGAAGCGACTTTGAAAATCCTGTTACGTCGGTGTTGTATCCCTTCCATTTGCCTTCCGAACGGACAAGCGTGTTGCAGGCACCGATTTCCCTTGCAGTCTTATCCAGATCCGAAACTTCATCCAGGACGGCTTCCTTGTGCGGAATCGTTACGGACATGCCCATGATTTCGGCCGAATCGGCAAAATCAAGAGCATCCTTGAGGTTTTTCGAGCAGATTGGAATGTAGACTGCATTCATCTTGTGCTTGATGTATCCCGCGTTGTGGATTTCGGGACTGGAAGTTTTCTGAAGGGGATATCCGGTTATGCCGTAGACCCTTGTGTCTTCATCGATGCTCCTGAAGTGATAGATGTCGTTCAGCGTAATCGGGTCCAGGTGTCCAAGGTTTTCGACTTTTGAAATGGATTCCTCGGGAGATGTAAACGTCAGGTAGTTTTTGATTTTTGCACCCAGAATCCTTGTCGGTACACCCATAGGTCCCATGGCCAGAAGAATGTGGTTTGAATCCTTGAGTTTCTGGGCTTCGTCGAATACGTGCTTTACGTCGCTTAGGCTTTCCGGCATGAATGCGATTTTCGGAATCTCATAATCGGTGACCTTGAGCTTTTCCAGTCTTTGAGCCAGATTTCCAATCGGGTTATTCATGTCGTGCAGGCTTCTGATTACCTTGAGACCGTAAGCTACTGCGGCATCCTGAAGTGAGGCGACCTGAAAATCCTCCTCGAAATCGACATAGGTAAAGCTTTTGGACTTGGCTTCAGCTACGAATGAAAGGGCCTTTGCAAAAAGGACTGAACGTGCACCTTCACCGTCCGTGAACATTCCGCCGTCGATTTTCCTCCTGATTGTAAGTATGCAGGGGAGTCCGGCCATGGACGGGAATTTCCTTATGAAAGGCCTTTCGTTTTCATCCAAAAAATCGGCACGGAGTTCAACCATGTCTATGTATTTCCTGTATTTTGCAATGAACTCCATGTCTTCGCGTAAAGTCTTGCCGGTGAGTGTCAAGCAGACTAAGGGTTGTCCCATATTTATCTCCATAACGGGTAGTTTTATCAGTTTCCGTTCGTACAACTATATAGAAAAAAAACTATCCGAACAAGTGACCGCATTTCGACTCAGGGATTCAGCATTAAAAACAAAGTATCTATGCGGAACGGATTCTGGTGTGTTAAAAATGTCGGGTCCAACAAAATATGTGGTCGAATGTCGAGTTTTGCTTTTACCAGACAATGTATGTTTTCAGATTATTCAATCACCATACCGTGCCACAAGGTGGCGTATTGCTCTGCGGCGGGGTTGGTGATTTGGAGGGGGGACCGATACAAACAAAAAAAACGGCCACTGCTCAGCTCATGTGAGTAATTGCCGTTTTTTTATCTGGAGACTGCGGAAATTCCTTAGTTTACCGTGTATGATTTCAGGATGTTGTCGAAATAATTCCTGTTGCTCTGATAGATTCCGTCAAAAACGGTGAGGACCAGATATGCATAGGTTCCGTCCTTTCGTTTCGTGAAAACCTTGAAATCGCGCGTTACGTCTCCGTTTTCCGGCTGATAGTAGACGTTCATCACTGCGGTCCTTGATTTTGTGCGTCCTACGCTTTTCTGAGTCCACATTGCATAAGAGTCCGTCGTGCTTTCGACAGCCATCCTTGCAAGGTAATCCTCAAAAAGCTGTTCGTTGCCTTTCAATGCATCAGGACACTGGATTACGTTCAGCGTCAGTATTGCATAATCGTCCATGAGCCAGAGGTTCTTGATTTCCTGATCCTGAATCCACTGGTCGGTAAGCTTTATGGACTGATTTTCAAAGGTAACGGTCTTTTCCTTTGCGCCTGATTTTTTCTGGAACTTGCGCTTGTTGTCTTTCGGGGCGACATCGGTACCCTTGTATTTGGTGAAGCTCTTGTCCGAAGATGAAACGAGCAGTCCCGTGGTGATTGTTGAAATGACGTTCTTTCCGTCACCGGTCTTGATTGACTCGATGTTGAAGATTGGAACCTGCGTATTGAAAACGATGGTCACCTTTCCGCCGAACTGTGGAAAATCCTGACGGCTTTCGATTTTTTCATTTCCATCCAGGAACGCCTTGCTTGACCTTGCTGCAAATTCATAGAACATGTCGTGCATGTAGTTGATTATGTCCGTATCTTCTTCGCTTGCGGCTCCGACGATGTTTTCACCGGTAAGTTCAAGGTTCGATGCATTTGGATTTACGCTGAAATAAAGCGTTATGTCCTTTTCAAGAAGCTTGTTCTTCGTGTCTGCCGGAGCATAATAGCGGACAGCATAGGTTCCGTCGTCATAATAGAGGAATCCCAGAATTGATGTGCGCTTAAACGATTTGTCCGAATAATAGACGTATTCGCCGCTCGTATCCGGAATGTACTGGACCATGCCTGGAACTGCATGTGCGCAGATGGAAAACAGTGCCGCTACGGCAACCGTCAATGTGACTTTCTTTAAGTTTTTCATAAAAGCAACCTCAAAAGAAAAATAAAAAAGCGTGGAATTGGTTACAACGGCAGCAGACAGACCCAAAAGCCTGCCTGACAAGCGGTCTGCATTGCAAAACCGCCGTTGAAATCTCATCCGCGCCTTTTATCTGCCAAGTTCATCCATTGCGGACTTCACCATCTGGATGATTTTTGCAGAAGCCCCATCGATAGGAATCAACTCTGGATTTTCGCTTGTCCTGAGCTTTACCTCCACGTTCGGAAGGTTCTTGTCGCCTACCGTAACGCGGATCGGGAAACCGATGAGGTCCATGTCGTTGAACTTAACGCCCGGACGTTCATCCCTGTCGTCAAGGAGGACTTCTATGCCGGCATCGCTCAACTCGGCGTAAAGCCTGTCGGCTGCATCCTTCATGGAATCCTTGTACTTGATTGGAACGATTGCAACCTGATACGGAGCTACGGACATCGGCCACTGTATTCCCTTGTCGTCATGGAAGGTTTCGATGATGCTCGCAAGTACGCGGTCCACACCGATTCCATAGCATCCCATGGTCGGTACGGCAGCCTTTCCGTTTTTATCCAGATAGGTTACATTCATTGATTCGGTATATTTCTTTCCAAGCTTGAATATGTGTCCCAGCTCGTTGCCCTTTGTCGTGTAATACGTTCCGTTGCATCC
>CACYBG010000174.1 GCA_902772605.1 uncultured Spirochaetaceae bacterium | reverse complement strand
GCGGGACATTTCCTTTTCCTTTAAATCTATGAATTGAAACGGAATCCTTCTTTCCTTGAAAAATCTCTGTGCAGACTTGCAGTCAAAGCTTTTGTTCGTTCCAAAAATCTGTATCATAAAATCAAACTCCACTAATCATCATAACGCAAACTTTTCATGGATGCGGTTTCAATGATATCAACAATTCAACGGCTTGATTATATCATAAAAACTTGAATCTTGGAAACAGATGAAAAATCATGAATGCCGTTAAAATCAGCCTTTGAAGCAGATAGTTTTCTATATAATATGAAGGAAATCTTCAACAATTTAGGTTCAAGCCCCTTTCAAGCTCAAATCTGAAGTTTATATTGACATTAATAAATCATTGTGCAATAATGCAAGAACTAGCAAAGACGCTACAGAGTGGTTTCTGTGGCGTTTTTTTTTATTTTAAATTTTCGACAGGACGTTTTTCAGCCCTGTTTCATAACAGGATTTGCAGGAGATTTTTATGGCCAAACCAACTGGATTTATGGATTACAGGCGGATTGAAAACGGTGACATACCGCCCCTTGAACGAATCAAAAATTTCAGGGAATTCCATCCGAAGCTGGATGAAAAAGCACGTAGGGAACAGGCTGCACGGTGCATGAACTGTGGCGTTCCGATGTGTCAGTCGGCGATAAAACTGTCGGGAATGGTAACCGGATGTCCACTCCACAATTACATCCCAGAATGGAACGATTCTCTTTTCCGCGGTCAATTCGATATGGCCGCATGGAGACTTTTAAAGACATCCAGTTTTCCGGAATTCACAGGTCGCGTTTGTCCCGCCCTATGTGAAAAAGCCTGCAACTGTGGAAATCCGGTTTGTGGAGACGGAGCCGTAACGGTTCACGACAACGAACTTTTTATAATCGAAAAAGCATTTGAATCAGGATACATGAAGCCGGAAATTCCAGAAGTCAGAAGCGGAAAAAAAATCGCAGTCATAGGAGCAGGACCAAGCGGACTTGCATGTGCCGACTGGCTGAACAGACGCGGACATTCAGTAACTGTCTTTGAGCGTGAAGACAGAGCCGGCGGACTTCTTATGTATGGGATTCCAAACATGAAGCTGGATAAAAAAATCGTTGAACGGCGCATTGAGCTTATGAAAAAAGAAGGCGTTGAATTTGTATTTAATGCCGATGTAGGACGCTCAGTTTCAGCCGATCACATTAAAAATGAATTTGATGCAGTTGCACTCTGTTGCGGTGCAAAAAAGGCACGCCCCCTTTCATCGACAGGAATCAGTGAATTGAAAACCGCCGGCAAGGGAGCAGAAGGCGGGATGATGTTCGCAGTCGATTTTCTTTCAGCCGTAACAAAATGCGTGATTGCAACAAGCGATGCACTTGAAAAAATCAACATTGAACCGACAAACGGACAGATTGCTGAAATACTTTCCGAAAGATACGGAATTGAAATTGCAGGAAAAAATGTCGTAATCGTCGGAGGCGGTGACACCGGAAATGACTGTACGGGAACATCAATCAGGCTTGGTGCATCAACGGTAACTCAGATTGAAATGATGCCGTGTCCTCCAACAGTACGAGCCCCCAATAATCCATGGCCACAGTGGCCCAAGGTCCTGAAAACCGATTACGGCGCTCAGGAATCAATTGCAAAATTCGGTCATGACCCGCGCATTTATGAAACAACCGTCAAGGAAGCAATCAGTGAAAACGGTAAGATAAAATCAGTGCGTACCGTCCAGGTTGAATTCAAGATGATTGATGGAAAACGTCAGCTAGTAGAACGCGAAGGTTCTGAAAAAGTCATTCCTTGCGATCTGCTTCTTGTCGCAGCAGGATTTACAGGATGTGAAGAATATACGGCAGAAGCATTCGGTGTAGAACTCGGACCAAGGGGAACGGTCGTTTCAAAACTTGAGGACGGTAAAAAAAGGATGGAAACATCTTTCAGTTCAGAAACCGGTTATGCAAGTTCACAGGAAAAAATATTCACGGCGGGAGACATGCACAGGGGACAGTCGCTGGTCGTTTGGGCAATCGCAGAAGGACGTGAATGTGCACAGGAAATTGATTCTTTCCTGATGAAAAATAAATAGATGAAAAACAAAAGGACCCCGGTGGATTTTTAGATTTAAAATCATCCGGGGTCTTGCTTTTTTCTTTTCGATTTTATATGCTTAAGTAACAAATCATTCAAAAGGAGGACAGCCATGACAACAGCAATCAATTTCTCATCCACAACAAATCTTAAGGAAGCAATGGCTGTCCGCTTGTAATATTTTTAAATCCGTATTTTAAATTAAACTCATTGCAATCGGCTCCAAAGTTTCCGGCTCTAAAATTACAAGGAAACATATGGAAATTATCGAAGGCAAATTTTGCTCAGGCATCGTGTTCAGCAAAAACGTTGATTCACATGCATTGTCTCAGATAAAAAACATCTGTGATGACGAAGTGTCGATTGGAAGCATCATCCGAGTAATGCCGGACGTTCACCCGGGTATTGTTGCACCAATCGGACTTACAATGACGGTCGGAAAAAGAATTCTCCCTTATCTTGTAGGAATCGATATCGGATGCGGAATGACCATTGCAAAAATCATCCGGCATCGTGGAATGGAATTCAAGAAACTCGACAGTGTAATTCGCGACGGAGTTCCAAGCGGTTTTGAAGTTAGAAAAAATCCGCACAGATTTTCCAATGATTTTGATTTTTCCAAGCTCGATTGCAGGAATCACATTTATATGGAAAAAGCAATGCACAGTCTCTGCTCTCTTGGCGGAGGAAATCATTTCATAGAAATCGACATGGATGATTCCGGGGATTATTACATTACCGTCCATTCGGGCAGTCG